>NZ_JBDPLT010000010.1:0-207353 GCF_039871775.1 Plantactinospora sp. B5E13 | reverse complement strand
CCGGCTCGGGTCCACGACCCGGTCGCCGCCTGTCGGCACCGACACACCTGCGGCGGGGGTACGGCCACCGGTGCGGCCAGCCGGACTAACCTCCGCCTGGTGATCCGAGACGCCTTCCTCGCCGCCGCCGAGACCGCCGCCCCGATGTTCCGCGAACCGGCGCTGACGCAACGCTGGTCCGCCCCGAGCGCCCTGGCCGACTTCACCACCGGCGGGCTGGCCCGCCACCTCGCCAACCAGATCACCCACACCGTGGACCTGCTCGCGGCCCCACCCGGTGACAGCGCCATCCCGATCCTGGCGCACTACACCGGGAACGCCTGGGTCACCTCGGGCGTCGACAGCCCGGAGAACGTCGACATCCGGACCCGAGGTGAGCGGGCCGCCGCCACGACCACCCCCGGCGAACTCGCCGACACCGTCGACACCGCCCTGGCCGAGCTGCGCCGGACCGTGCCCGCCCAACCCGCCGCGCGGATCGTCGACTTCGGCCGCTGGGGGCTGCGGGTCGACGACTTCCTGCTCACCCGGGTGATGGAACTCGTGGTGCACGCCGACGACCTCGCGGTCAGCCTGGACCTGCCGACCCCGCCGATGCCGGCGGCGGCGACGGAGGCGACCATCCAGCTGCTCGCCCAGGTCGCGACCTGGCGGCACGGTCCGCTGGCCGTGGTACGCACGCTGTCCCGCCGGGAACGGGCCCCCGACTCGATCTCGGCGTTCTGACGGCGGGTCGGAGCCGGCGCCGGCCCGCCACGACCTGATCCGTGCCAGGTCCCGACGCCGGGAGGGCGGTCCCCGGAGGGCGGGCGGACCGGCCCTGGGCGAGGCGCCGGCCGACGCGTACCAACCGCGCCGGCCGGGCCGTCGAACTCAGTGGAAGAAGTGCCGGGTGCCGGTGAAGTACATCGTCAGGCCGGCGTCCCGGGCCGCCGCGACGACCTCCTCGTCGCGCAGCGAGCCGCCGGGCTGGACAACCGCGCGTACCCCGGCGTCGGCCAGCACCTGCAGCCCGTCCGGGAACGGGAAGAACGCGTCCGAGGCGGCCACCGCACCCCGGGCCCGGTCGGCGCCGGCCCGGTTCACCGCGAGGTGCGCCGAGTCGACCCGGTTCACCTGTCCCATCCCGACCCCGACCGTCGCCCCGTCGGAGGCGAGCAGGATCGCGTTGCTCTTCACCGCGCGGACCGCCCGCCAGGCGAAGACAAGGTCCCGCAGCACGTCGTCGCCGACCGGCGTACCGGTGGCCAGGCGCCAGTTGGCCGGGTCGTCGCCGGGGGCGTCGACCCGGTCGGCCAGCTGCACGAGTACGCCCCCGCTGACCTGACGCCACTCGGCCGGCGGCGGCGCCCAGGCGGGCGCGCGGAGCAGCCGGATGTTCTTCTTCCCGGTCAGTACGTCGACCGCGCCCGGCTCGAAGTCCGGCGCCACGACCACCTCGGTGAAGATCTCCGCGACCTGCTCGGCGAGGGCCACCGAGACCGGCCGGTTGACCGCGATCACCCCACCGAACGCGGAGACGGGGTCACAGGCGTGCGCCTTGCGGTGCGCCTCGGCGACGTCGGCCCCGACCGCGATACCGCACGGGTTCGCGTGCTTGATGATCGCCACCGCCGGCTGGTCGGCGAAGTCGTTCGCGGCCCGCCAGGCGGCGTCCGCGTCGACGTAGTTGTTGTACGACATCTCCTTGCCGTGCAGCTGCTCGGCCTGGGCCAGCCCGACCGGGGCCGCCGGGTCGACGTAGAGCGCCGCCTGCTGGTGCGGGTTCTCGCCGTACCGCAGCGGGGTGCTGACGGTCAACGCCATTCCGGCGAACGGCGGCCACTCCTGGTCGGTCGGCCCGGCCTGCACCGCGAACCAGTTCGCCACCGCCACGTCGTACTCGGCGATGTCGGCGAAGGCGCGGGCGGCCAGGGCACGCCGCTGGGCGGCGGTGAAACCGCCGTCGGCCAGCGCCGCCAGCACCGTCGGGTACGCCGACACCGAGGTCACCACCGCCACCGAGGCGTGGTTCTTCGCGGCCGCCCGGACCATCGCCGGCCCGCCGATGTCGATCTGCTCGACGCACTGGTCGAAGTCGGCGCCGGAGGCGACCGTCTCGGTGAACGGGTAGAGGTTCGACACCAGCAGGTCGAACGGCGCGATGCCGAGTTCGTCGAGCTGGGCGGCGTGCCGCGGCGACCGCAGGTCGGCCAGGAGGCCGGCGTGCACCTTCGGGTGCAGCGTCTTGACCCGGCCGTCCAGGGTCTCCGGGAACCCGGTCAGCGCCTCGACCGGGGTGACCGGGATGCCGGCCTTCTCGATGGTCGTGGCGGTGCTGCCGGTCGAGACGATCTCGACACCGGCGGCGTGCAGCGCCTGGGCCAGCTCGGTCAGCCCGGTCTTGTCGTAGACGCTGACCAGGGCGCGCCGTACCGGACGCCGCTCCCCCGCCGCGGAACTCGTGTCGCTCACTCCGATCGTGACCTTCCTTCCAGTGATCGTCCAGCCCTCCCGGACCAGCCGGCCGACGTACGTGACGAGCTGCTGCCGCTCGGCCACCTTGATCCGTTCGGTGAGGGATTCCTCGTTGTCGTCGTCGAGCACCGGCACCGCCACCTGGGCGATGATCGGCCCGGTGTCCACCCCGGCGTCGACGAAGAAGAGCGTGGCGCCGGCCAGGCGCACCCCGTACGCGAGTGCGTCGCGTGGACCGTGGATGCCGGGGAAGGCCGGCAGCAGCGAGTTGTGGGTGTTGACGTAGCGGTCGCCGAACGCGGCCAGGAAGTGCGGGCCGACCAGCTTCAGGAAACCGGCGGAGACCACCAGGTCGGGTCGGTGTTCGGCGACCCGGGCGGTGAGCGCCCGGTCCCACTCCTCGCGGCTCGGGTGCGCCGGGACACGTTCCACGAAGGTGGGTACGCCGGCGGCGGCGGCCCGGTCGAGCCCGGCGATGTTGTCCCGGTCGGCGCCGACGGCCACCACCCGGACGCCGTAGCCGGGGTCGGCGCACGCGTCCAGCAGCGCCTGCAGGTTGCTTCCGGAACCGGAGACGAGGACGACGATGCGGGCCGGCGACACAGGCTCAGTCACCCCCGCACCCTATCGGGCAGCTCAGGCCGGCTTCCCCGGGGCGCGGCCGCGGACCCGACAGGTCACACCGGAGCAGGACGACGGGCGGGCGGACCGTTCGGCATGCGGCACGCGGCGCGCGGCATGTCGGACTCGGGAAACGCCCCCCGACGTTGCGTTGATTAGGTACGCTCCCGGTCGCTCACGGGCCTGATCACCCGGAGCAATTCAACCCCCAGTCACCGCATCGCTGCGGTACGTGCAATTATCGAGGAGTTCGGACCCAATGCAACCTGGCTACCCCTCACAGCCGCCGCAACAGATCGATAACAACATGACGATGTCGATCGTCTCGATCTTCCTCTTCTGGCCGCTGGCGATCCCCGCCATCATGGCCGCCTCGAAGGTCAACCCGCTGCTGCAGCAGGGCGACTTCGCCGGCGCCCAGGCGGCGGCCGCCGAGTCGAAGAAGTGGTCGAAGCTCGCCATCATCATCGGTTGCGTCTGGATCGGCATCTGGCTGATCTGCTGCATCATCGCCTTCGCAGCGGGCATGGTCGGCGGCGGCGCCGGCGCCGCGTCGACCTACTGACCCACCCCGGACAGGGAGTTCTCCACCATGCAGCCGGGTTACCCGGGCCAGGACCCGTACGGGCCGCAACAGCCCCCGTCGGATCCGTACGCCCCACAGCCGCAGGACCCGTACGCGCCACCGACCTCCGGCCAGCCCGGCTACGGGCAGCCCACGTCGGGACAGCCGTACGAGCAGCCGAGCTACGGTCAGCCCACCTCCGGGCAGCCGTACGAGCAGCCGACGGGGCAGCCCGGGTATCCGCCGCAGTACCAGGATCCGTACGGCCAGCAGGCGATGCCGGGGCAGCCGTACGGCTCGACGTCCGGCTACCCCGGTCCGGGGTACGGCACGCCGACCAGGCAGGACAACACGCTCGGCCTGATCTCGATGATCCTCGGCATCGTCTCGCTGCCCCTGGGGTTCTGCTGCGGTCCCCTGTCGGTCATCGGGGGCATCGCCGCGATCGTGCTCGGCATCCTCGGTCGGGGCAAGGTCAGCCGGGGTGAGGCCAGCAATTCGGGCCAGGCGCTCGCCGGGCTGATCTGTGGTTCCCTCGCCGTCGTGCTCGCCGCGGCGGCGCTGATCTACGGCGCGGTCGCCAACGCCAGTCTCTACTGGCAGCCCTGAGCAGGCTGCACCGGTGCCGGTCGGCTGACCAGCGGGTCAGCCGGCGGTGACTCCGCCAGCGGGGCGTCCCGAGCACCTCCGGGGCGCCCCTCGGCGTTTTCGCGACACGCCCGGTCGATCGCGGTCCCCGCGGCCACCGCCCGGAAGCCACCGCCCCGGCGCTCGACAGCGCATGGCCCCGCCCGGCCGGCCCCGACACCCGGCGGCCCGGGACGCCGAGCCCTCGATGCAGGCCGCGACACTCAGCGACGGGTGACCGCCCGGCTGGCCACCGCGCCGATCAGGGTGCCGACCAGCACCACGACCGTCGCCCCGGCCGCCACCTGCCAGTAGCTGGGACCGATCTCGGCGAGCCGTCCGCCGCCGAGCGGGCCGCCGGAGAAGAAGGCCGCCCCGCCCATCAGCACCCCGGCCACCGGGCCACCGACCGCGGCCGCACCGAGCAGGGTGGACCAGCCGGGTGGCGACGCGTGCCGGTCGGCGGCGGTCAGCAGCATCCGACGGGCGAGCAGCCAGCCGGCCCCCATGCCGGCCAGCACCGGTACGGCGAGCACCACCCCGCCGAGCCCGCCGAGCGGCCCTTCGGGAAGCGCGGCGAACAGGGGCACGGCCGGCAGCGCCCCGATCGACACCTCGGTGGTCCGGACCACCGTGTCGGTGCCGACCGCGAATCCCGGCCCGAGCAGGAAACTCGCCGCCCAGATCGCGGCGTTCGGCGCGTAGCCGAGGCTGACCAGGGTGATTCCCGCCTGGCCCAGCACCCCGGTCCGGTACGCCCCGATCATGTCGCCGGCCTCGCCGCCACCGGTCGCCACCGCCAGCCCGGCGACGCCGGCACCGGCCGCGAACAGCAGGAAGGCCGCGACGACACCGGTGCGTACCCCGTCCCGCAGCACCGCCGGGGTACGACGGGCCAGTGGGCCCAGCGCGCCGGTGGCCCGCAACGCGCCGACGAGGGCGGCGAGCGTACCGAAGGTGGCCAGGGTGAGCAGCGCCCGCAGTGGTGCGGCGGTGGGCCCGTCGTCGCCGAGCGCGATCGCGGCGAGTGCGCCGAGCAGGCCGTACCCGATCCCGACCGTGCCCGCGACGATCAGCGCCCGGCCCAGGTTCGGATGGTGCCGGGCGCCGACCGCACGACTGACGTGTACGCCGGCCTGGGCGAGCCGCCACGCGGCGAGCACGGCGAGGGCGAGCGGCGCCAGGCCGAACGGCCCGGCGGCGGTCTGCAGCGGTACGCCGTGTCCGAGCAGCCAGCCGGCCAGCCCGAGTCGGGCGGCGGCGCCGATCGAGCCGGCGTCCTCGGCGAACCGGGCCACCCCGAGGACCACCGCGACCGGCAGGTAGGAGACGACGGCCGCCCAGAGCGTGGCGACCGCGGCGGCGACCGGCAGCGGGGCCCGGCCGGGCCGCCGGGCCTCTCCGGACCGGGCGGCGTCGCCCGGCCGGGGGGCGGGCACCCGACCGCCGCCGGGGGTTGCCCGGCGGGGTGTGGGGCGCCGCCGCTCCGCCCGGTCACGCCCGTCCCGCCGGTCGGGAACCGGCCCAGGCGACGTCTCCGGTCCGACGTCCGGAACGCCGCCCGAGGCGTCGGTACGGCGGGGCCGGTCAGCAGAGGTGGGTGGCATCAGCGCCTACTCTGGCACGGCGGCGGGACGGGCCGGTTCACGACACCACGGTACGGACCACCGCCGGCCGGCGACAGCGGCCGGCCGCACATCCCCGCCGTCGCCCCGGCCCGACCCGGGCCGCGACGCCCGCCGGGGGCCCGACGGCCGCGGACACGACGGGGTGGCCGGCCCGCGCCGACCACCCCGTCCGTCATGTCTGTCGACTCAGTTGCCGGACATGACCTCGCGCATCAGCCGGGCGGTCTCGCTCGGCGTCTTGCCGACCTTCACCCCGACCGCCTCCAGCGCCGCCTTCTTCGCCTCGGCGGTGCCGGCCGAGCCGGAGATGATCGCGCCGGCGTGCCCCATCGTCTTGCCGGGGGGCGCGGTGAAACCGGCGATGTAGCCGACCACCGGCTTGGTCACGTTGGCCTTGATGAACTCGGCGGCCCGCTCCTCGGCGTCGCCGCCGATCTCGCCGATCATCACGATGGCGTCGGTCTCCGGGTCCGCCTGGAACGCCGCGAGCGCGTCGATGTGGGTGGTGCCGATGACCGGGTCACCACCGATGCCGACACAGGTGGAGAAGCCGATGTCACGCAACTCGTACATCATCTGGTAGGTCAGCGTGCCGCTCTTGCTGACCAGGCCGATCCGGCCGGTGCCGGTGATGTCGGCGGGGATGATGCCCGCGTTGGAGGCGCCCGGCGAGGCGATGCCCGGGCAGTTCGGCCCGATGATCCGGGTCCGCTCCCCCTGCGCCACGTTGTACGCCCAGAACGCGGCGGTGTCGTGCACCGGCACGCCCTCGGTGATCACCACGGCGAGCGGGATACCCGCGTCGATCGCCTCGACGACCGCGCCCTTGGTGAACTGCGGCGGTACGAAGATGACGCTGACGTCCGCCCCGGTTTCCGCCATCGCGTCCGCGACGCTGGCGAAGACCGGCAGCTCGGTGCCGTCGAAGGCGACCTTCTGGCCGGCCTTGCGCGGGTTGACCCCGCCGACGACCGTGGTGCCGGCGGCGAGCATCCGCTTCGTGTGCTTCATGCCCTCGGAGCCGGTCATCCCCTGGACGATGACCTTCGAGTCCTTGGTCAACCAGATTGCCATCTCAGACCCCCGCAGCCGCGAGCTCGGCGGCCCGCCGGGCCGCGCCATCCATGGTGTCCACCCGCTCGACCAGCGGGTTGGCGGCGGCGTCGAGGATCGCCCGCCCCGCCTCGGCGTTGTTTCCGTCGAGTCGTACGACGAGCGGCTTGTCGACCGTCTCGCCCCGCTCGGTCAGCAGGGCCAGTGCCTGCACGATGCCGTTGGCGACCTCGTCGCAGGCGGTGATGCCACCGAAGACGTTGACGAAGACGCTGCGTACCGAGGGGTCGGAGAGGACGATCTCCAGCCCGTTCGCCATCACCGCCGCGCTCGCCCCGCCGCCGATGTCCAGGAAGTTGGCCGGCTTGACGCCGCCGTACGACTCACCGGCGTAGGCCACCACGTCGAGGGTCGACATGACGAGGCCGGCGCCGTTGCCGATGATGCCGACCTCGCCGTCGAGCTTGACGTAGTTGAGGTCCTTCTCCTTGGCCCGCTGCTCCAGCGGGTCCACCGCGGCCTGGTCGACCAGTGCCTCGTGGTCGGGGTGGCGGAAGCCGGCGTTCTCGTCCAGCGAGACCTTGGCGTCGAGGCAGAGCACCTCGCCGCTCTTCGTCTTCGCCAGCGGGTTCACCTCGACCAGGGTGGCGTCCTCGGCGACGAACGCCTGCCACAGGCGTACCGCGATCGGGACCACCTGCTCGGCGACGTCGGCCGGGAACTGTGCGGCGGTGACGATCTCCCGCGCCTTCGCCTCGTCGACCCCGGCGTTCGCGTCGATGGCGATCTTCGCCACCCGGTCCGGGGTCTCGGCGGCCACCTGCTCGATGTCCATACCGCCGGCGACGCTGGCGATGCAGAGGAAGGTGCGGTTCGCCCGGTCGAGCAGGTACGAGAAGTAGTACTCCTCGGCGATGTCGGCGGTCACCGTGATCATGACCTTGTTGACCGTGTGGCCCTTGATGTCCATGCCGAGGATGTCGGTGGACCGGGCCACCGCCTCGTCGGCGCCCTCGGCGAGCTTGACCCCGCCGGCCTTGCCCCGGCCTCCGACCTTCACCTGGGCCTTGACGACCACTCGGCCGCCGAGCCGCTCGGCGATCGCGCGGGCCTCGTCGGGGGTCGTCGCGACACCGCCGGCGAGCACGGGCAAACCGTGCCGCTCGAACAGCTCACGCCCCTGGTATTCGTACAGGTCCACGATTGCGCGTCCCGTCCCGTCTCCGCGGCGCGCCTGCGCACCGCCGCCAGCGTGTTGATGAGTTGGCGCCTGCTTGGGTACAAACAGGCCATCTGGCGCAGCCTAGCGAGACGACCACGGGGGGCATCCACGTGGGTGCTCGGTGTGTGGTATCGCACAGCCGCCGGCCGGCCTCGGGAAAACTTTCCGGTGACCGGCGTAACCCCGGGTAGGGGTGGTCGTTGAGTCTGGTGTCGGAGCGCTGAGCGCGACGACGGGAGCGGCCGATGCCCTGTCGGTCGAGGGGTGGCGGCGGGGCATCGTGCATAGAGAGGCCGGACGTGTGAGGGGTGCGTCCGGCCTCTCCCCTTCCCGCCCGGAGCGGGTTCCCCTCCGCGCGGCGCGGCCGGGTCTCAGGCCGGGGCGGTCAGCTGACCGCCGGCTGTCCCACGTTGGCCCGTACCCACTCGACGATCGCCCGGGTCGTCGCGCCGGGCGTGAAGATCCGGGCCACTCCGAGTCGTTCCAGCTCCGGGATGTCGGCGTCCGGGATGATGCCGCCGCCGAAGACCACCAGGTCCGCCGCGTCCCGCTCGGTGAGCAGCTCCAGCACCCGCCGGAACAGGGTCATGTGCGCGCCGGAGAGCACCGACAGGCCGATCGCGTCGGCGTCCTCCTGGATCGCGGTCTCGACGATCTGCTCCGGTGTCTGGTGCAGCCCGGTGTAGATGACCTCCATGCCCGCGTCCCGCAACGCCCGGGCCACCACCTTGGCCCCACGGTCGTGCCCGTCCAGGCCGGGCTTGGCGACGACGACCCGGATCCGAGAACTCATCAGCGTTACACCTTTCCAGGACACCGCCGGATTTCCTTAACGAACGGTAACCCGACGGCCCGCGACCCCGAAACTCCCGGCCCCGACAGTGGCCCGGAGAGCGGCTCCGGGGTTGGGGGGACCGGCCCCGGACCCCCTAGGGGATCGTCCCCGACGACCCGACGACCCGGACCACTCCGATAACCCTCTGCTGCACGGAGCGTGACCGAGCGCAACTAACGAGGCCACTGATAAAAGGTTACGAGATATGGCATTCCGCAACGGACAGCCGCACAGCGTACCGACATTTTGGCGGTGCGACTTGTGGCGCGCCTAGGGGTTGGTTACCGTGGCCCACGGTTGTCATCAGGTCCACGGTCCGGTGACAACGCGGTCAGCCGGAGTTCACCACGATCTTCCGAACCCCGGCGATGGTCGCAACACTGATCCGACAACGGAGGGTGTGCGTGCGCCAGCGCCTGTCGTCTGAGCCCGATCGCTACCGAGGGCGACGTCGCGTCCCCACACCCCCACGCAGCCGTTACGCGGCGGTTGTCACCACCGCCTTCGTCGGCGCCGGTGTCGTCGCGCTCGGCGCGGGCGCCCTGCCGGACGCCAAGGTGGTCAGCCCGTCCGCGCTGGCGGACCTGGAGAAGGCCGCCGCCACAAGTGAGGACCTCAGCTCCCGCGCCACCGACGCGGAGCGGTCGTCCCGGGACAACGACCGGGGCGGCCTGGAGTCCACCCTGGCCGCGGCACCCGACGTCTGGCGGCTGCCGCTCGAGGGCTACGACCTCAACACGCCGTACGGCATGCAGTGGGACAAGCTGCACCCCGGCATCGACCTGGCCGCCCCCGAAGGCACGCCCTACCACGCCGTCCACTCCGGCACGGTGACCAAGGCCGGCTGGTTCGGCGGGTACGGCTACTGCGTGATCGTCGAGCACCCGGACGGCACCGAGTCCATCTACGGGCACTCGTCCAAGCTGCTGGTCTCGGAGGGCCAGGAGGTCAAGGCCGGCGACGAACTTGGCCTGGTCGGCAACACCGGTCACTCGTACGGCTCACGACTGCATCTCGAGCTGCATGTCAACGGCAAGCCGACGGACCCGATCCCCTACCTGAAGGAACGCGGTGTGGACATCGCGCTACAGGTTGACGAACTGTACGCGGACGTAGCCGCCTCCTGACTCCAGGTAACGCCAGCTTCCCGCCCGACCCTCCGGGGTTGGGCGGTTTTTTCTGTCCGGTCCCCCGGGGACCGGTCGGCGAAGTTGCCTCGGTCACATCGACAGGTGTAGCGGAGACCACAGTCGATCTTTCCCGGAGATCGGTCAGGGTTGTCGATTGCGGCACAAAACCCCAGGTCATCGCCGGTTTTTCGGCCCGCACGCCGGACCCGACAACAGCGGCGCGCCACCGGCCCGGACACGATTCCGGAGTCCATGGCCCGACCGTGAAGGGACCCGCAGTGCCGGAGAACGACCCGATCCTGCCCGAGACGAACACGGACGCGAAGCCGTCCGAGGCCGCCGCGCCGCACCCGAGCGGAACCTCCGAGGCCGCCGCGCCGCACCCGAGCGGAACCTCCGAGGCCGCCGCGCCGCACCCGAGCGGAGCCGCCGGGGTGCGCGAGGACGGCCGGAGGGTCCGTCGGCTCCCCGGCGTACTCGCCGGACGGCTCGGGTTCCGGATCGCCGGGCAGCGCGGGTTCCGGGTCGCCGGACTGGTCGGGCTACTCGGGTTGGCGATCGCCGGCGTGTCGACCGCGACGGCGCTCGGCGCCGGTGGCGGCGACACCCCGACCCGGGTGACGGTGGCCGCCCAGGACGAGGCGGCAGCCCGGGCCGCCGCCGCCGACCGGGCCGACCGGTCCGCCCGCGAGACCCCCGGCGTACCGACCGCGACCCCGACCGTCAGTCCTTCGGCTGCGGCCGCCGCGCCGGCCACCCCCCGGGCCACGAAGAAGGCGGCGAAGACCAGCACGAAGACCTCGGCCAAGCCGAAGCGGCCGGCCTGGGTCAACCCGATGCCCGGCGCCCCGGTCACCTCCTGCTACGGCATGCGCTGGGGAGTGCTGCACGCCGGCATCGACCTGGCGATGCCGTCCGGCACCCCGATCCACGCGGCCGGCGCCGGGACCGTGGTGACCGCCGGTCCGGCCTACACCGGGTACGGCATCTCGGTGGTCATCGACCACGGCAACGGCTACCTCACCCACTACGCCCACCAGAGCCGGGTCGCGGTCAGCGTCGGCCAGAAGGTCACCGCCGGCCAGGTGATCGGGTACGAGGGCGCGACCGGCGACGCCACCGGACCGCACCTGCACTTCGAGGTGCACAAGGGGCTGTGGAACCAGGTCGACCCGGCCCCCTGGATGCGGGCCCGGGGCGTGGACCTCGGCTGCTGATCCGTACGCCACCACCGCCGGGGAGGCGGCTCAGGCGTCGAGGACGATCGCGTTCTTGGCCCGTTCGACCGACTCCTCGGCCGGCCCGGCACCCGGGTTCTCGGTGGCGAGCGCCTGGTTGACGTCCACGAACGGACGCATCCGCCGCTCGTACCGGTGGAACGCGGCGAGATGGTCGGCACCGGGCCGGCCCAGTTCCTCGGCGAGGACGTAGGCGCCGACGAGCCCAAGGCTGGTGCCCTGGCCGGAGAGCAGTGCCGGGGCGTACCCGGCGTCGCCGAGCAGCGACACCCGCCCCTGGGACCAGGTCGGCATCCGGACCTGGGCCACCTGGTCGAAGTAGAAGTCCGGCGCCGACCACATGGCCTTCAGCAGCCTCGGCACCTCCCACCGCAGCCCGGTGAGCCGGTCGGCGAGGAGTTGTCGTTGCTGGTCGGGGTCGCGGCGGTCGTACGTCAACGGCGCCGCCCCGAAGCCGAGGTAGACCCGGAGTTGGGTGTTGTCCCGGGCCGACATGACGGCGCCGCCGACCCCGCTGGCCGGGTCCTGGAACCACACCTGCCAGTTGTCCAGCTCGAGAAGGTTCTCGGTGGTGAAGACCGCCACGTACATGCCGAGGTGGTGGACGTACGGCTGCTCCGGGCCGAAGGCCAGCCGGCGTACCGTGGAGTGCAGGCCGTCGGCACCGACCACCAGGTCGAAGCCGCGGCGCTCGCCCGTCTCGAAGCGGACCTCGACGCCGGCCCCGGTCTGGGTCAGCTCGCTGACCGAGTCCCCGAACCGGTACTCGACGTCGTCGCGGGTCCGCGCGTAGAGCAACTCCACCAGGTCCTCGCGCAGCACCTCGACGTCGGGGCTGTCGAGTCGGCCGCTGCTGCGCGCCGTCTCGGTCGAGCGCATCAGCTCGGTGCCGTCCCCGTCGAGCACCGACATGCCCCGCATCCGGGTACGCGCCTCGCGCAGCGGCGCCGCCAGGCCCATCCGGTCGACCACCTCCAGCGCGACGCCCCGGACGTCGACCGCCTGGCCGCCGGCACGCAGCCCGGGGGCCCGTTCGACCACAGTGGGTTCGAAGCCGTGCCGACGCAACCAGTACGCCAGAGCCGGTCCGGCGATCCCTGCCCCGGAGATCAGTACGGATGTCATCTCGTGCCTCCCTGTACGCTGTATCCGCCGAGCAATGTACGGCGTACGCAAGGGCAGTAGCAAGGTTTTTCCGCTCTGTCCTAGCACAGGAGCCCGTCGGCGCTGGTACTTGCGACTAGCATCTGTACTAGGACAGAACAGTGGAGGTGTGGGATGCCGGCAGAACCGCCGTACCGGCGCATCGTCGCCGACATCCGGCGACGGATCAGGACCGGTGAACTCGCCCCCGGCGACCGGGTGCCCTCGACCCGGCAGATCGCCAGGGAGTGGGGCGTCGCCCTGGCGACCGCGACCCGGGCCCTGAACGCCCTGCGCGACCAGGGTGTGGTCCAGGCCCGACCCCGGGTCGGCACGGTGGTGGCCGGGACGCCCGACGCGCCGACCCCACCGTCGCCAACCCGACAGCCAACCCGACAGCCAACCCCGGCCAGCCGACAGCCGAGCCAGCCGGCCACCCGACAGCCGCCCCAGCTGGCCGGTCAGCGCCCCACCCCGCGGCCGACGCCCCGGATCACCGCCCGCCCGGACGCCGAACTGAACCGGGACCGGGTGATCCGCGCCGCCATCGAGATCGCCGACGCCGAGGGACTCGACGCGCTCTCGATGCGCGCGGTCGCGGCCCGGCTCGGCGTCTCCACCATGTCCCCGTACCGGTACGTCGGCAGCAAGGACGAACTCGTGCTGCTGATGGCCGACGCGGCGTACGGCGAACTGCGGCCACCCGAGTCGGCACCGGCGCACTGGCGCAACCGGCTCGAACTCGGCGCCCGGGTGCTCTGGCAACTACACCGACGCCACCCCTGGCTGGCCCAGACCGGGCCGCTGAGCCGCCCCCTGCCGCTGCCGAACCTGCTGGTCCACAGCGAGCGGATGCTCAGCGCCCTCGACGGCCTCGGCGTCGACCCGACAACCATGCTGGACGTGAGCATCCTGATCTACAGCCACGTGCAGGGACTCGCCGTGCACCTCGAACGGGAGACACAGGCGAGAGCGGCCACCGGGCTCACCGACGAGCAGTGGCTCGACACCCAGGCGCCGGCGATGGGCGCCCTGGCCACCGCCGGCCCCTACCCCACCTTCGCCCGGATGCTGGGCAGTTTCCGCCGGACCGGCTACGACCTGGACCTGAACCGCCTCTTCGAGCTGGGACTGCGCGCCCTGCTCGACGGGCTCACCGTACGGCTCGGGCAGCGAACCAGCCCAGGCTGACCGTACGCGGGACCGGACAGTGGACCGGGGCGGGACCGGAGACGCCGTCCCGCCCCGACGAGGCTCAGAGCTTGTCGATCGGCGCGTGCCGCAGCACCAGCCACAACGTCTGGTCGCCGAAGTCGATCTGCGCCCGGGCACCCGGACCGTGCCCCTCCACCGCCAGCACCCGGCCGAGGCCGTACCGCTGGTGGTTGACCCGGTCCCCGACCGCGACCTTGGGCGGCTGCTTCAACTCGCTCGCGGTGCTGAGTCGACTGGCGTCCACACCCAGCCGGGAGGCGAGCTGGGCCGCCTTCGGCGTACCGAAGGTGTTGCCGGCAGAGCGGAAGTTGCCGGACCGCTCGGCGGCGCCGGACCGGCCACCGACCCCGCCGCCGGACCCGGACCACGACGTGTACGCCCCCTCGGTCCGCTCCCAGCGGACCAGGTCGGTCGGCAGCTCGTCCATGAACCGCGACGGCGGGTTGTACGCCGGCTGCCCCCAGGCCGACCGGGTCACCGCCCGGGACAGGTAGAGCCGCTGCCGGGCCCGGGTGATCCCGACGTACGCCAACCGGCGCTCCTCCTCCAGCTCCCGGTTGTCGCCCAGGGCCCGCAGGTGCGGGAAGACGCCGTCCTCCAGACCGGTCAGGAACACCACCGGGAACTCCAGGCCCTTGGCGGTGTGCAGGGTCATCAGGGTGACCACGCCCTGGTGCTCGGGATCATCGGAGGGGAGTTGGTCGGCGTCGGCGACCAACGCGACCTGCTCCAGGAAACCGGCCAGGGTGGCACCCGGGGCACCCTCCTCAGCCAGCGCCTCGGCCCGTTCGGTGTACTCCCGGGCGACGCTCACCAGTTCCTGGAGGTTCTCCACCCGGCCGGCGTCCTGCGGGTCGATGCTCTCCTCCAGCTCGGCGAGATAACCGGAGCGGGTGAGCACCGCCTCCAGCACCTCCTCCGGCAGCGCGGTCCCGGCCAGCACGCGGACGTCGTCGAGCAGACTGACAAACTCGGCGATCGCGTTGACCGCCCGGGTGGAGATCCCCGGCGCCTCCGCCGCCCGGCGCAGCGCCGCACCGAACGAGATCCGCTCCCGGGTGGCGAGCGCCTCGACACACGCCTCGGCCCGGTCGCCGATCCCCCGGCGCGGGGTGTTCAGGATGCGCCGGATGCTCACCGTGTCGTCGTCGTTGACCACCGCCCGCAGGTAGGCCAGGGCGTCCCGGACCTCCTTGCGCTCGTAGAACCGGACCCCACCGACCACCTTGTACGGCAGACCGACCCGGATGAAGACCTCTTCGAAGACCCGGGACTGGGCGTTGGTGCGGTAGAAGACCGCCACGTCACCGGGGCGGGCGTGCCCGGCGTCGCAGAGTCGGTCGATCTCCCGGCCGACCCAGTCCGCCTCGGCGTGCTCGGTGTCGGCGACGTACCCGACGATCTGCTCCCCCAGACCCTGCTCGCTCCAGAGCCGCTTCGGCTTCCGGGAGGAGTTGCGCTCGATCACCGCGTTGGCGGCGTTGAGAATGGTCTGGGTCGAGCGGTAGTTCTGCTCCAGCAGGATCGTCCGGGCGTCGGTGAAGTCGCGTTCGAACTCGAGGATGTTGCGGATCGTCGCGCCCCGGAACGCGTAGATCGACTGGTCGGCGTCGCCGACCACGCAGAGTTCGGCCGGCTCGATGTCGCCACCGTGCCCGACCAGTTCCTTGACCAGGGTGTACTGCGCGTGGTTGGTGTCCTGGTATTCATCCACCAGGACGTGCCGGAACCGCCGGTGGTAGCGCTCCGCGACGTGCGGGTGCGACTGCAGCAGGTGCACCGTGGTCATGATCAGGTCGTCGAAGTCGAGGGCGTGCGCCTCGGTCAGCCGCCGCTGGTAGAGCGTGTACGCCTCGGCGACGGCCCGCTCGTTCGGCCCGCTCGCCCGGGCGGCGAACGTCTCCGGGTCGACCAGTTCGTTCTTCAGGTTCGACACCTGGGTGGCCAGTCCGCGCGCCGGGTACCGCTTCGGGTCCAGGTCGAGCTCCCGGGCCACCAACTGCATCAGCCGACGCGAGTCGTCGGCGTCGTAGATGGAGAACGTCGACTTCAACCCGGCGTGCTCGTGCTCGGCCCGCAGGATGCGTACGCAGGCGGAGTGGAAGGTGGAGACCCACATGAGCCGGGCCCGCGGGCCGACCAGGGCGGCGACCCGGTCCTTCATCTCCCCGGCCGCCTTGTTGGTGAAGGTGATCGCGATGATCTCGCCCGGATGCACATCCCGGGCGGCGAGCAGATAGGCGATCCGGTGGGTGAGGACCCGGGTCTTGCCCGACCCCGCCCCGGCGACGATCAGCAGCGGGGAGCCGGAGTGGGTCACCGCGTCCCGCTGCGGGCCGTTGAGCCCGTCCAGCAGGGCCTGCGGATCGAGCCCCGCCGGGCGGGGCCGGGGCGCGCCCTGGGCCGACGGGACATCGGGCGCCGGCGTCCCGAACGGTGGGGAGTCGAAGAGTGATTGCATCGCCTCGCGAGTCTATGCCGTCGGGCGGACAACCCCGCCGCCGAACCCGACCCGGCCCGGCCGTGACGCCGCGGCGCGCCCGGGCCACCTGGGGATCCGGGGTGGGGGCCGGGTGCCCCGCTCTGGGCGGTCAGGCTTGATCCCGTCGCGGGTCACCCGGCCCCCACCCCACCGAACCACAGCGCCCCTGGTCACGGCCTTGGCCGAACCGCTTGCCAAAGCACCGACGGCTGGGCATACTCGACCCGTGATCCATCGCGCGTTCTACTTTTACTACGGCTCCGGGAGTCCGGCAGCCGTGGGTCGCGCCTGATCTATGACCTACGAAAAGCCCCGGGCTCCTGGAGCCCGGGGCTTTTCGCATCGGGATTCAGACACCGGGGACCGGACCGACAGGGAGGACCCCATGAGCACAGAACTGGCCGCGGAATCCGTCGAGGCCGTCGGACCGACCACCGGCGCGCCGCCCGAGACAGGCACCAAGGCGCCGGCGGCGGCGGAACACATCCTCGGGCTGCGGGAGCGGATCGACCAGATCGACCGGGACCTGATCGCGCTCTGGAAGGAGCGGGCGGCCATCTCACAGGAGGTGGGCCGTACCCGGATGGCCTCCGGTGGCACCCGTCTCGTGCTGTCCCGGGAGCGGGAGATCCTGGAGCGTTTCCGCCAGGAACTGGGCGCGGACGGCACCCAGCTCGCCCTGCTGCTGCTGCGGGCGGGTCGCGGCCCGCTCTGAACCGCCGCGCCCTCGTCCGGAAAGAAATGCGAGCCCGGGAAGACGCGAGCCCGGGACGCCGGCCGCATGGATGGCGGCCCGCGCCCCGGGCAAATGAGGAGGCGTTTCTACTCACCGGTGGCGCAGCCGGGTCAGGCTGCCCACCAGCGCCTGACCGGCCTACTCGACCGCGTGCACCACGTTGCGCTTCTCCGCGAAGTGGCACGCGCTCGGGTGTGCCGAATGCTCCCGGGTGGTCAGTGCCGGTTCCTCGGTGGCGCAGACCTCCTGCGCCTTCCAGCACCGGGTCCGGAACCGGCAGCCCGACGGCGGGTTCGCCGGCGACGGCACGTCACCCTCGAGAACGATCTGGTCCCGCTGTCCCCGCAGCGTCGGGTCCGGCACCGGCACCGCCGACAGCAGCGCCTGGGTGTACGGGTGCGTCGGCTTCTCGTAGATCTCGTCCTCGGTACCGATCTCCACGATCTTCCCGAGGTACATCACCGCCACCCGGTCGGCGATGTGCCGCACCACCGACAGGTCGTGCGCGATGAAGATGTACGACAACCCCAGCTCGTCCTGCAACCCCTCCAGCAGGTTGATCACCTGGGCCTGGATCGACACGTCCAACGCCGACACCGGCTCGTCACAGACGATGATCTCCGGCTTCAACGCCAACGCCCGGGCGATCCCGATCCGCTGCCGCTGACCACCCGAGAACTGGTGCGGATACCGGTTGATGTGCTCCGGGTTCAACCCGACCAGATCGAGCAGTTCCTGGACCCGCCGCTTCCGCTCGCCCCGGGGCGCCACCTCCGGGTGGATGTCGAACGGCTCGCCGATGATGTCGCCGACCGTCATCCGCGGGTTCAGCGACGTGTACGGGTCCTGCATCACCATCTGGATGTTGCGCCGGGCCCGACGCAGGGCCGCACCGGTCAGCTTCGGCATGTCCTGGCCGCGTACGTTGATCACGCCCGAGGTCGGCTTCTCCAGCCCGACCAGGAGCTTGGCCAGGGTGGACTTGCCACAGCCGGACTCGCCCACCACGCCGAGGGTCTCGCCCCGACGCAGTTCCAGGTCCACCCCGTCGACCGCCCGGACCGCGCCGATCTTCGTCTGGAAGACGATGCCCCGGGTGATCGGGAAGTGCTTGATCAGCCCCTTGGTCTCGAGTACGACGTCCTTGTCACTTGACGGCTGGCTCATCGCCGACCACCTCCGTCCAGAAATGGCACCGAGCGGTCCGGCCGGCCGCCACGTCGTACTGCGGCGGCGGCGGGTCGGCCCGGCAGACGTCGCGGGCGTACGCACAGCGCGGGTGGAACGGGCAACCGGCCGGGATACGGGTCAGGTTCGGCGGCAGGCCCTTGATCACGTTGAGCTGCTGGCCCTTCAGGTCCAGCCGCGGGATCGACTCCAGCAGAGCCTTGGTGTACGGGTGTGCCGGCTTGGCGTAGATGTCCAGGACCGGCGCCTCCTCGACCACCTTGCCGGCGTACATCACCGAGATCCGGTCGGCGACGTCCGCGACCACCCCCATGTCGTGGGTGATCAGGATCAGGCCCATGTTCCGTTCCCGCTGCAGCTCGGCGAGCAGGCTCATGATCTGCGCCTGCACCGTCACGTCGAGCGCGGTGGTCGGCTCGTCCGCGATCAGCACCCGGGGGTCCAACGCCAGCGCCATCGCGATCATCACGCGCTGCCGCATACCGCCGGAGAACTGGTGCGGGTAGTCGTTGATCCGCTGCCGGGCGGCCGGGATCTTGACCATGTCGAGCAGTTCGATCGACCGCCGCTTCGCGTCCTGCCGGGACATGCCCCGGTGGATCCGGAACAGTTCACCGAGCTGGAACCCGACCGAGAAGACCGGGTTCAGCGCGGAGAGCGCGTCCTGGAAGATCATCGCGATGTGGTTGGCGCGTACCTTGCGCCGCTCCTGCTCCGAGAGCTTCAGCAGGTCGACGCCGCGGTAGCGGATCTCGCCACCGGTGACGAAGCCGGGCGGCGAGTCGAGGATCCCCATGATCGCCTGGGCGGTGACGGACTTTCCGCAGCCGGACTCGCCGAGAATCGCCAGCGTCTCGCCCGGGTCCAACCCGAGGTTGACGCCGTTGATCGCCTTGGCCACCCCGGCCTGGGTGCGGAACTCGACGTGCAGATCCTCGACCTCCAGCAGCCGGGCGCTGGAGTCCAGCCCCGGCAGGACGTCGATCTCAGCCTTGATGTCGGTCATGGCTCCACTCACCGCAGCCTCGGGTCGAAGGCGTCGCGGACCGCGTCGCCGAGCATGATGAACGCCAGTACGGTCGCGGCCAGGAAGACCGACGGCCAGACCAGCGGGGTGGCGGTCTCCCGGACGAACGGCGACGCGACCGCGATGTCGATACCCCAACTGATGGCGTTGCCGCGCAGGCCGACACCGAGGAACGTCAGGGTTGCCTCGGTGGCGATGTTGATGCCGAGCAGGATGGTCAGCACCACCACGAACGGCGCGGCCGCGTTCGGCAGGATGTGCCGGATCATCAGCCGGGCGTGGCCGGCGCCGAGCATCCGGGCCGCCGCCACGTAGTCCTGCTGTTTCGCCGAGATCACCGAGGAACGCATGATCCGGGCCGCGGTGGTCCAGGTCAGTACGCCCAGGGTCAGCGCCACCGCCCAGAAGCCCGAGCTCTCCGGGTCGGAGGTGAGTCGCCGGGCCAGCACGATCGCGCCCAGCAGGGTCGGGATGCCCAGCACGATGTCGATGCCCCGGGCCAGCACGGCGTCGACCCAGCCACCGAAGTAGCCGGCGGCCATCCCGATGACGAGCCCGATGATCCCGCTGATGATGGTCGCGGTGAGTCCGATCAGCACCGAGTTGCGGGCGCCGTAGATGGTCCGGGCGTAGACGTCACAGCCCTGGAAGTTGTAGCCGAAGATGGCGCTGCCGCTCGGGCCGGCGTGCTGCCGGGAGAGTTGACACAGGCGCGGGTCGGCGGAGGTGAACAGGCTCGGGAAGGCCGCCATGGTGACGACCAGGACGACCAGCACCAGGGCGGCCCAGAAGATCCAGTTGCGCCGCAGGTCCTGCCAGGCGTCGCCGGCCAGGCTGCGGGGCTTCTCCGCCCGCTCGTCACCCGCCCCGCCGTTGGCCCCAGCCTGGGTCTGTGCGACTGATTCCACGTTACTCATCGGACGCCTCGCTTACTCACGTCGCCACCCTGTCCCGCTCGGCGCCGCCGTGACGCACACACACTGAGCTGATTGGTCTGGTCACTCATAACGGATCCTCGGGTCGAGGACCGCGTACAACATGTCGACGATCAGGTTCACGACCAGGAAGACGATCACCAGAATGCTGACGAAGCCCACCACCAGCGGACCGTCCTCGGTCCGGATGCCCCGGAACAGGTTGAAGCCCACCCCGGGGATGTTGAACACACTCTCGGTCACGATCGCCCCGGCCATCAGTCCACCGAGGTCGAGACCGATCAGCGTCACCACCGGGATCAGGGAGTTCCGCAACACGTGCACGCCGATCACCCGGCGCTTCGACAGCCCCTTGGCCCGGGCGGTCCGGACGTAGTCCGAACGCAGGTTCTCCGCCACCGAGGCGCGGGTCACCCGCAACTGGGTGGCGACCACCAGACTGGCCAGCACGAACGCCGGCAGTGTGAGCTGGTACAACCCCGGTTCGGCCCCGGATGTCGGCGGGAACCACCCCAACTGCACCCCGAAGAGAAGCCGGGCCAGCGGCGCCAGCACCACGATCGGCAAGGAGAGCAGGATCAGCGTGATGAAGAGCGTGACGGTGTCGAAGGGGCCGCCCCGGCGGATGCCGGAGACGACACCGGCGGTCACCGCGACGAGCACCGCGATGATCAGCGCGTAGACGGCGAGCCGGAAGGTCACCGGCCACGCCTGCTCCATCATCTCCGAGATCTTCCGGTTGGTCAGCGAGATGCCGAAGTCCCCGGTGAGCAGGCCACGCATGTAATGGCCATATTGGAAGATAAACGGCTCGTCCAGGTGATACCTTTCGGTGAGCACCTGACGGACGTTATCCGGCAGTGGTCGCTCACCTGCCAACGCCTGGAGCGGGTCGTCCTGGTTGGCGAACATCAGCGCGTACACGATGAAGGTGGCCCCGAAGAACGTCAGGACCCCCTGCAGCACGCGCCGCACGAAGTAGCGGAACATATCCCAAGTCCTCTGCGATACGAGCATCGGCGGCTGCCTGGACGGCAGCCGGACCATGATGCCCACGGTGGCGAGCACGGCCCCACCGGCCCGGGGTCGGGCCGATGAGACTCGCACGAACGGTCCGGTCCGTCCCGGACTGACCGGGGGGAGGACCGGACCGTTCGCCGCTCAGCGGTCAGATCAGGCCGCGGGCTCGATCTTCAGCAGGTCGACCTTCGAGAACCGGTCGAGCTCGACGTTCTTCACCTTCTCGGAGTGCCCGAAAACGTTCTGGCCGAGCCGCAGCGGAACCACCGGCATGTCGCGGGCCAGGATGTCCTCGGCCTGCTGCCAGAGCTTGATGGCCTCCTCCGGCGTCGCCGCCGCCGAACCCTGCTTCACCAGGTTGTCGAACTCCGGGTTGCTGTAGCCGTAGTAGTTCGACGAACCGTTGGTGCCGTACAGCGGGCCGAGGTAGTTCTCCATCAGCGGGTAGTCCATGATCCAGCCGAGCCGGATCAGGCCGACGTCTTCCTTGTTCTCGACCTTGGTCAGCAGGTCGGCGAACTTCGGCTCACCCACGCCGACGCAGTCCACACCCAGGTTGGCCTTGAGCTGGTTGCAGGTCGCGTCCACCCACGCCTTGTGACCACCGTCAGCGTTGTAGGTGAACTTGATCTGCTTCGGGCCGCCCGCGGCCTCGTACATCTGCTTGGCCTTGGCCGGGTCGTAGGTGCAGGGCTCGCCGCAGCTGTTCTCCCGGTAGCCGGCGACGGCCGGGGAGACGAACGAGGTCGCCGGGGTCTGCGAACCACGGAAGATGGTGTCGGTGATCTCCTGGCGGTTGATCGCCATGGAGATCGCCTTGCGCACCTCGACCTTGGAGTACTGCTCGAGGAAGGTCGGGAAGCCCACGAACTGGAAGGTGGAGTTCGGGCTGGTCTTGAACCGGTCACCCAGCTCGGCCGGCGCGCTGGCCAGGTTCTCGATCGGAATCTGGGTCATCACGTCGAGCTGGCCGCTCTGCAGGTCGGCATAGGCCGCGGTCTGCTCCTGGTAGATCTTGAAGAGGACGCCACCGACCTTCGGCTTCTCGCCCGCATAGGTGTCGAAGGCCTCGACCTCGATCTTCGAGTCGTGCTCCCACTTGCCCTTCATCTTGAACGGGCCGTTACCGATCGGAGCCTGCTCGAAGTCCTCCTTGAGCACACCGTCGGACGCCCACGCCGCCTCCGGCAGCGGGTAGAACGTGGTGTAGCCCATGACCGAACGCCAGCCGGAGAACGGCTCCTTCAGCGTCACGGTGAAGGTGGACTCGTCGACCTTCGCCAGACCGGTCAGCGCCTTCGTGGTCGGCTCGGGGGCCTTCTGCGGGCCGTCGGCGCCGTCCGGGTCCGCCGGGTTGAGGGCCTCGTAGCCCTCGATCCGCTCCAGGAAGTAGGAGCCGCCGTTGCCGTTCGGGCCGTACGCCCCGTGGTTCCAGGCCTTGATGTAGCTGTCGGCGGTGACCTTCTCACCGTTGTGGAAGGTGTAGCCGCTCTTCAGCTTGACGGTCCAGACCTTGTTGTCGGTCGACTCGATCGACTCGGCGGCCACCAGAACCGGGTTGTTGTTCGCGTCGAAGTCGACCAGCGGGGTGTAGAGGCCGGCGAGCACCTCGGCGCAGCTGGACTCCGTGCAGTTGGACGGGATCATGTGCTGCGGCTCGGAGATGTCGATGGAGACCGTGAGGCCCTGAGCCTCGGCCTCGTCACCGCCTCCGCTACAACCTGCCGCCAACAACATTATGGCGGTCGCTCCGACCGCCATCTTGAACGGGAAATGCCCGCGCATGAGTAGAGCCTCCTCAGGGCGCTCACGAGGGACTGTGAGGTGACTGACACTGTGACACTGAGCCGCCTAGCGCGGAAAGGTGCCGTTATCAACCCGTTAGTTGCCGGCTATGTTTCAGGCCGGTTGACGGTCATCCACAGTTCCCCTGGCATCCCGGACTGAGCAGCTCAAACGCCCGCGACACGGTCATCCCCACCGATGCGTGGCGGGCCCGCTGTGACCTAACCCGCGTCCCCTTCGATGCCCTCCGATGTCAAGCGAATACGGTCCGTCGCCGCCCGACACACGCCCCGGAGACCCTCCGCCGCGACTCAGACCAGTCGCCGGTCGGCGGCCCACCGGGACAGCTCGTAGCGGTTCGACATCTGGAGCTTGCGGAGCACGTTCGAGACGTGGGTCTCCACCGTCTTGATGGAGATGAAAAGCTCCTTGGCGATCTCCTTGTAGGCGTAGCCCCGGGCCAGCAGCCGCAGCACCTCGCGTTCCCGGTTGGTGAGCTGGTCCAGCTCCGGGTCGGCGACCGGCGCGTCCGGCCGCGCCGCGAAGGAGTCGAGGACAAAACCGGCCAGTCGGGGGCTGAAGACCGCGTCGCCGTCCGCGACCCGGCGGATCGCGGCGGTCAACTCCTCAGGCGAGATGGTCTTGGTGACGTACCCCCGGGCGCCCGCCCGGATCAGCCCGATCACGTCCTCCGCCGCGTCCGAGACGCTCAACGCCAGGAACCGCACCTCGGGGTGGGTACGCCGGACCGCGTCCAGCACCGCCCGGCCACCGCCGTCCGGCATGTGCACGTCGAGCAGCACCACGTCCGGTCCGGTCACCCCGATCCGGGTGACCGCCTCGGCCACCGTGCTCGCCTCCCCGACGACCTCCACGTGCGTACCCAGCTCGGCTCGTACGCCCGCCCGGAACATCGCGTGGTCGTCGACGAGAAAGACCCGCAGCCGCCGCGGCTCGGGGGTGCCCTCCCCGACCGATCCCATCTCGACCATGGTCGCTACCTGTCCTTTCCTGGTGTCGCGCTCTCCCGGGGCAGCGGCAGGAACAGCCGCACCTCGGTACCGTCCCCGGGCGTACTGCGGATCTCGGCCCGCCCACCGTGCCGCTTCATCCGACCGATGATCGAACCACGTACGCCGTGCCGGTGGTCTTCCACCGTAGACAGGTCGAAGCCCGCCCCGCGATCGCGGACGAAGACGCTGAGCTGGTCCGGCTCGACCTCGGCGTAGAGCGACACGGTCTGCACCTTGGCGTGCCGGGCCGCGTTGACCAGCGCTTCCCGGGCCGCGGCGACCAGCGCGCCGACCCGCTCGTCGGTCTCCCGGTCACCGACCACCACCGTCTCCACGGTGATCGCGAAGGTGTCCTCCACCTCGGCGGCGGCCTGCTCCAACGCGGCCGCGAACCGCTCCGTCGGGGAGGCGGTCGGTTTGTACAGCCAGTTCCGCAGCGACCGCTCCTGTCCCCGGGCCAGCCGCTGCACGGTCTTCACGTCCGCCGCGTTGCGCTGGATCAGGGCGAGGGTGTGCAGCACCTGGTCGTGCACCATGGCGGCGAGTTCGGCCCGTTCCTGCTCCCGGATCCGCCCCTCCCGCTCGGCCCGCAGCTGGTTGTACGTCCGCCACAGCGCGGGCGCGGCCACCACCGCGACTCCGGCAAGCGCGACCAGGGCGAAGATCACGCCGTTGATCACCGCGTCGAAGTTGCCCTGCGGGCGGTAGACCGCCACGACCCCGATCAGGCCGATCGCGACGAGCAGCCCGCCGCCGATGAACCGGAGGATGAAGGCCCGCCGGTCGCTCTCCTCGACCACCGCGCCGAGCCACGGCACCGGCGACTCGCGCCAGTGCCACCGGCGTTCCGGCGCGGACTGGTGCCAGATCACCCCGGCCCCGACCGCGATGATCGACACCAGCCAGCCGGCGGTTCCGGAGACGCCGCCGGACTTCAGCAGCATGACCTCGATCAGGATCACCCCGAGGCCGATCGCCACGAACGGCAGCAACTGGAAGACGTTGCGACGCGGCGGGGGCTCCGTACCACCGGGCTGGGGTGGCACCACCGCCCAGAACGCCGCGTAGAGCAGCAGACCCAGCCCGCTGAACCCGAGCAGCAGGACGAACACCACCCGGACCAGGACCACCGGGAGGCCCAGATGTCCGGCTATGCCGGAGGCCACGCCGGCGACCATGCGATGGTGGCGGGCGCGGTAGAGGCGGGGTGGTTCGGCGGTACGGATCAGGTACTCCTTGTCGTACGGGGCTGCCGGGCGCGGGTGGCCGGTGGCTGGCCGGCGTACCCGTGGGCGGCGCCGCTCCGATCGTCACACGTCCCGCCGGTCGTCGGCCATCAGGACTCCCCGGACATCCGGCAGGGAAAGATCTCAGGGTGGGCTCAGGGTTGCCGCCTGAGGCCGGCGGTCCCGGTACGGCGCAGGATCGAAGCATGACCGACGACCCTGCCGCCCGTGGGGGACCGCGTCCGGAGGGCGGCCCCGAGCACCCGGACGAACCCGACACCACACCACTGACCCCACCGGCCACCCCGGCGCCGGAGCCCGACACGTACCCGACGTCCGGTTCCGGCGCGGGCACGCGTCCGACGTCCGGTCCGGGCGGGCCGGTCGGCACAGGCGGCCCGGCCCCCGGTCCGGGCTGGCCGGGCGGACCACCACCCGGACCCGGTCAGACGCCACCGCCCGGCGCCGGCCGGACCCCGCCCGGCGCCGGGTTCACCTACCGGTACGGGCTCGTCCGGCCCGCCGAGGGCCGCTACCTGGCGGGGGTCTGCGCCGCGATCGGTCGGGCGACGAACAGTGACCCGATCCTCTGGCGGGTCCTGCTCGCCGTGCTCGGCTTCTTCGGCGGGATCGGCATCCTGGTGTACGTCGCCGCCTGGCTGATCATTCCGTCCGAGGGGGACGACGCCTCCCCGGTCGAGTCGATGCTGGGTCGGGGCCGGTCCAGCATGTCCCCGGTCACGGTGCTCGTCCTCGGCATCCTCGTCGCGGTCCTGTTCGGCTTCATCGTCACCGACCCGTACCGGGCGGTCCTGCTCGGCCTGGCCGTGCTGATCGGCGGTGCGCTGCTCCTCAACCGGAACTCCGACCGTGGCGTCCCGGGTCAGCCGGCGCCGCCGGGTGGGGTCGGCCCGTACCCGCCGCAGCCGCCGTACGCCGGCCCGGGTCACCCGCCGACCGGGCCGGTGCCACCGGCCGGGCCCGGCCAGCCGGGCTGGGTCACCTCGCCCACCGGGGCGGGCGGATGGCCGGCCTCGGCACCACCCGCGCCCACCTGGCCGGCCGCCCCCGGCCCGACGGCGCCCTGGTCGGCCGGTCCGATCCCGGCGCCCGTCGGGTCCCCGGGTCCGGTGCCTGGCGCACCGGTCACCGGGCAGCCGGCACCGCTGGCCGGTCAGCCGCCGTACCCCCCGTTCACCCCGCCGTTGCGCGGGGCGGCCCTGCCTCCGACAAGACCGGTGCCGCCGTCCGGTTACCGCCCACCGTTCGCACCGCACGGGCCGTACGCCGGCAGCGGGGTCGGTACGGTTCCGCCGCCGGCCCGTCCGCCGAAGCCGCCGAAGAAGCCCCGGGAGCGGTCCGCGCTGGGTGCCGCCACCTTCTCGCTGATCTTCGTGGCGCTCGGGCTGGTCGCCATCCTGGACCTGACCGACGTGGTCAAGGTCGGCCCCTCCGCCTACTTCGCGGCCGCGTTGGTGACCATCGCGCTCGGGCTGCTGGTCGGCACCTGGTTCGGCCGGGCCCGTTGGCTGATCGCGCTCGGCCTGGTCGCGGCCTGTGCCCTCGGCATCTCCACCGTCGCCGAGTCCTCCGCCGGCCGGCACCACAACGACTCCGTGGTCTGGGCGCCGGACAGCGTCTCGGCGCTGGCCCCCAGTTACCAGACCCGGCTCGGCAGTTCCACGCTCGACCTGACCCGGGTCGACTTCACCGGCCAGGCGGCGACGGTCCGGGTCGCCGTCAACCTCGGCGAGGTACGGGTGATCCTGCCCCCCACCGTCGACGTGACCGTACGGGTCGACGTACAGGCGGGTGACGCCGACGTGCTCGGCCGGCGGCACAGCGACTTCGGCGGACCCACCCGCGAGGTTGTCGACCTCGGCGACGACGGTACGGGTGGTGGCAGGTTGACGATCTCCCTGTCGGTCGACGCCGGTTACGCGGAGGTGACTCGATGAAGGCGCATCGGACCGACGGGGTGTCCCTGACGTTCGCCCTGATCTTCCTCGCCCTCGCGGCGTGGTGGCTGCTCGCCCAACTGTTGCACCTGGCCCTGCCGGCGGTCGGCTGGATCGTCGCACTGGCCCTGATCCTGGTCGGTGGGCTGGGGCTGATCGGCGCGCTGCGCGCCAGCCGGTCGGCGGCGAAGGTCACCGGGCCGGTCGGGCCCGACGCGGCGGCCGACCCGGTCGGGCTCGACCCTGACACCGCCCGGCCCGACGCTGACCCCGTCCGGCTCGACCCTGACCCCGTCCGGCTCGACATCGCGAGCGAGTCGACGCTGACCGACCTGCGGGCCGAACCGGCCCGCCGCGACCCGCTGACCGGGCCGCGCGCCGACGACGGGTTCGACGACCCGACCGTGCCGGAGCGGACCGTCCCGGCACCCCCGGTCGGCGACCAGGACGGACCGGACCCGTGGGACCAGCGGCGTTGACGATCGGTGCGGCTCCGGGAGGCGGTGCCTAGACTGGCCGGCGAAGGTTTCCGCCTCCGCCGGCCGGTACCGCCGCGCGCGGCGGAACGTCGCCCGCCGCGGACGGTGGAACCTCGTCCGCCGCAGCCGGTGGAGGAAGGTGTCCGCCGCGCCTGCGCCGATACCGCCAGCCGTCCGTCCTGACCTCGCGAGGAGCCCTCCCGACATGACCCAGTCCCCCGCCGTACGCAGCACCGGCCCAGGCCGTCCGGTCCGCGTCGGCGAGCGCGCCGCCCGCGTCCTCACCACCGAACTCGCCCGTCACCAGGGTGCGAAGCACGCCCTGCTGGTCGGTGCCGCGCCCGACTCGCTCGTCCTGACCGCGGCGATCGACGCGCTGATGCCCGGCGACACGCTCACCCTGGTGTCGGCGGAGACGTCCACTGCGGAGCAGTTGCGGCAGCACCTCGGCACGCTCGGGCAGTGGGTCGCCCGCCGGGTACGGGTCGCCGACTCGCTGGCCGAGGTCGAACCGGCGGAGGTGGTGATCGCCGCCGAACCGCTGGACGGCAGCGCCGACGAGACCCGGACCACGGTGGACGGACTGGCCAAGTACCTGACCGGCGGGGGCGTACTCAGCGTGGCGGTGACCGCGCTGCCCGGCCAGAGTCCCGGAGCCGTCGGCGAACTCGAACGGCAGAGCGCGCTCTTCGGGGTCGGCACCGACCTCGTCCTGGTCAACCGGCCGCCGGTACGGGTGCACCGGCTCCGGTTCACCCCGGCCGAGGTCGAAACGGCGGCCGAGCTGACGCCGGCGTACCGCACGTCGAGTGTGCCGCTGACCCGGAACATGCACATCGACTCCAACGGCGTCGCCGCGGCCGGGATCGCGCTCGGGCTCGCCGCCCTCACCCGGGTCGCCCGCCCGAAGTCCCGGCTCTGGCTGCTGCCCGCGCTGGCCGCCGCCCCGGTCGCCGCCTTCTTCCGGGATCCGGAGCGGGACATCCCGGAGGACCCGTCGGCGATCGTGGCCGCCGCCGACGGGCAGGTGCTGTCGGTGGAACGGCTGCGTGACGAACGCTTCGGCGACGGCGAGTTCCTCCGCGTCGCGGTTTTCCTCTCGGTGCTGGACGTGCACGTCAACCGGGCACCGGTGGCCGGACGGGTGGTCGACTACTTCGTCGCGGACGGCGGATTCGCCGCCGCGATGAAACCGGACGCCGAGCACAACGTGGCGGCGTACACCGTGTTGGAGACCGGGCACGGCACGGTGGTGGTCGCCCAGCGCACCGGTCTGATCGCCCGCCGGATCGTGCAGCGGGCCCCGATCGGCTCTCTGCTCGCCCGGGGCGAGCGGTTCGGGCTGATCCGGTTCGGCTCCCGTACCGACGTCTACCTGCCCGCCGACGCGGCCGAGCCGCTGGTCGGTCCGGGTGACCGGGTCGTCGGCGGGTCGTCGGTGATCGCCCACTGGCGCTGAGCCGGACAGCCGACAGGCCCGGCGGAGATTCCGCCGGGCCTGTTCCGTACGGTGCGTCGCCGGGGCCGGGCCCGTCGCGGCGGGTCGGCGTGGGCTCAGACGGCCCGGCGCTGACGCAGCCAGAGCAGCGGGCCGCTGATCAGGTAGCCGACCACCAGAAGCGTGAAGGTGAGCCGGACGTCGATCAGGGCGCCGATCACCGGGGCCAGCCACACCCACGGCGGCAGCTTGATCAGTCGGGCCAGCTTGGCGTACGGGAAGCTGGAGACCATCGCGAAAGCCAGCAGCGCGACACCGGCGACCTGGACCGTGCCGGAGACCGGCAGGCCGATCAGGACCGCCAGGGCGAGCACCGCGGCGGCCATCGTGGTGGGCACGCCGCAGAAGAAGCGGCCGTCCTTGGGCGAGACGTTGAACCGGGCCAGCCGGATCGCGGCGCAGGTGGCGACCAGCGCGCAGGCGACCGTGGCGGCCGGGGTGGAGACGGAGCCGACCAGCGACGCGTAGACCACGACCGGCGCGGCGAGACCGAACGAGCACATGTCGGCCAGCGAGTCCATCTGGGCGCCGAACGGGCTCGCCACGCCCAGCCGGCGGGCCAGGGCACCGTCGAGACCGTCGAAGGCGACGCAGGCGATCAGGCAGTACGCCGCGATCCGCACGTCGCCGTGCATGGCCTGGAAGATCGCCAACAGGCCGAGGGTCAGGCTGGCCACCGTGCAGGCGTTCACCAGCGTGAACTTGAGCCGGCGTGCCGTGGTCCGCTCGCCGGGCAGCAGCGGGATGGACATCGCCGGACCGTCGGCGACGACCGGACCGGTCGATCCGACCGCCGGGCTGACCGGCATCACGGATTCGATCTCCGCGGCGGTCAGCGGCCCCAGCCCGTACGGCTCCTCGGGGCGGAGGTCGGCCACGTAGTGGGGTTCGGGCCGGACCAGGGCGTCGGTGCTCTCCGCCTGCGGGTCACGGCGCCCCACCCGGACCAGCAGGACCTGGCGGGCGAACGCACCACTGCGGCGCAGCTGCCCCGCCCAGCGGCGCCCGGCCGGGCGCGGGCTGTCCGACGTACGACGCCGACGCCAAGGGGCTCTCGGCACGTTTCCTCCATCACCGGATCGACTGTGTCCGCCACTGGTGCCGGGTCGCCCGGCCGTCGGTGGCCGGAACTGCTCGCCGGCAACCGATTTGCGGCCTACACCATTGCACAGAAGGAGGGGATTCGCGATAGCCGCGTTCGGGTATTCTTCCCAAACCCGCGCCAGACACGCAGACCTTCCCATCCCGGGACGCCGCGCCCGCCGCGAGCCGAATCGTCCTCCCGCAACTCTAGCCGAAGCAGTCATCGGGGTCGTTTGACCCGCACTCCCGACGCCGTACCGGCCGTGGGTTCAGCCCGCCAGCAGCGGTAACACCTCCGCCACCACCTCGGTGGTGGCGGGCAGGGCGCGGGCGTCGGCCAGGGTGAACCACGCGACGTCCGCCGTCGATCCGCCCGCCGCCTCGGTCACCTTCGCCTCGGTCGGGGCGTCGACCACGATCCGGTAGACCACCCGGACCCCGTGCCAGTCCAGCGGGCGGCCCTCGGGGCCGTACTCGGTCGGGCTGTACCGGTGTGACACGTGCACCAGGTCGGTGACCCGGCCAAGCTGCCCGGTCTCCTCGACGAGTTCCCGGAGCAGACCGGAGGCCGGCTGCTCCCCGTGGTCGGTGCCGCCGCCCGGCAGGTGCCAGAGTCCGGCACCCGGATATCCCTCGGCGATCAGGGTGAGCAGCACCCGCCCGGCGGGGTCGGTGGCCAACCCGTACGCCGCGAAGCGCTGGTGACGGTCGACCGGTGCCGGGGACGTCCCGGCATCGACCGGCGGCGGACCGCCCTCCGGCAGCGGGTTCACCGGCCGGCCGAGCAGCTCGGCGGTGAACGGCATCAGCGGCAGCCCGACCAGTTCGGCGGGGGTGAACCAGGCGACGGCGTCGGTACCACCGGCCGGGTCGGCGACGTCGGGCAGGTCGGCGGCGCCGACCGGGTCCGCGCCGGCGGCCAGGTCCGCACCGTCGGCGGCCGGGCCGCTGTCACCGGCCACCGCGGCGCCGTCGGCCACCGCGACGTCGTAGATGATCCGGTCGGTGTGCTCCGCGACCGGTCCGTCGGGGCCGGCCAGCCGGACCACGTCGGCGACGGCGGCGCGGAGCGCGACGACCTCCACGGTCAGTCCGGTCTCCTCGCGGAACTCGCGCAGCAGCGCCGCCGTCGGGTGCTCACCGTGCTCCACACCCCCGCCGGGCAGCTGCCAGTAGCCGGGGAACGGGCACGCGCCGGAACCCCGGGCGAGCAGCACCCGCTCCCCGTCCCGGCACAGCCCGTACGCCCCGATCCTCCGTCGCCGGTCCACAGCGCCCCCTTCCCGCCCGCCGTATCGATCATGCAGGGCGGGGCGAGACCGGTGACGCCCGGGTCCGCCCCGACCGGGCGGACGGTGGCCGGGCCGGCGCCGGTCAGCCGGCCCGGGCGGGCTGGGGACGCAGCACCTGGGCGGCCCGGACCGCCTCGGCGGTGACCTCGGTGAGACGCTCCGGAGGCAGCGCCTCCAACTCCTCCGGCCCGAACCAGCGGGCCTCCGAGGTGGAGCCGCCGACGTCACCGACGACCGGCGGTGCCGGACGGTCGACCACCACCCGGTAGAAGGCGCGTACGCCGTGCCAGTCGATCGGGTAGCCCTCGGGGCCCAGCGAGGCGGCGTCCCGGTGGCTCGCCACCCCGATCAGTTCGACCAGTCGGCCGCGTTGACCGGTCTCCTCGACGAGTTCCCGGATCAGCGCGGCGCCCGGCTGCTCGCCGTAGTCCGTACCACCGCCGGGCAGATGCCAGCAGCCCGCCCCGGGATAACCGTCGGCGACCCGGGTCAGCAGCACCCGGCCGTCGGGGTCGGTGGCGACCGCGTACGCCGCGAACCGCTGGGCCCGGTGCAGTCCGTCCGGACCGGGCACCGCGTGGAACGACGGGAACTCGGGTGCCTCCTCCGGGTGCAGGTCGATCGGCCCGCTCGGCAGGCCCAGTGCCCGGGCCGTGAACGGCCGCAACAGCAGCTTTCCGGCCTCCTCCAGGGTGTGCCACCGGGCCAGGTCGGTCGGCTGGCCGACCCGGTCGCAGAGCGTCCCGCCCCGGACGGAGACCCGGTACAGCAGCCGGTCGGTGTGGATGGTGACGCCCCGGTGCGGCAGCGACCGCATGTCGGCGAGGACGTCGTGCAGCCCGGATACGGCGACGGAGAGGCCGGTCTCCGCGGCTGTTTCGCGGACCACCGTGTGGTTCGGGTCCTCGCCGTGGTCGACGGCACCGCCGGGCAGCGACCATACGCCGGGCGTTCCGGACCGGGACGAGGCCCGGACCAGTAGCACCCGACCAGTTGACTCGGCGCACATCGCGTACGCCGCGATCCTGCGGATCGGTTCCAGCGCGGGGGTCACGGATCCGAATTCTCCCTTGATCATCTGAGTGCCCGGGGAAAAGAGTCGGATTCCTGACAGTAGACCGACACGCCGGCGGAGTAACGGCCCCAGCGGGTCAGGGGGCGCTCAGGGTCGGGATCCGGGCGGTCACCGAGGACGGCGACGGCCGGCGGACGGACCGTGGAGACATGACCCAGACACCGCCCACCCAGCCCCCGTACCGGCAGCTCCGTCGACCGACCACGGACCGGATGGTCGCCGGCGTCGCCAGCGGCCTCGGCCGTTACCTGAACGTCGACCCGACCCTGGTCCGGGTGATCTTCGCCGCGCTGGTCATCTTCACCGGCGGCTTCGCGCTGCTGGCGTACCCGGTCCTCTGGTTCCTGATGCCGGAGGAGCCGGCCGGCGCGCCTGCCTGGCCGCACCCGCCGGCGGGCGGCGCGCACCCGGCCTGGCCGCACCAGCCGGCGGGCGGCGCGCACCCGACCCCGGCCACCCCACCGGACGGGCCGACCTACTCCGGCTGAACGCCGTCACTCCCACTCGATGGTGCCCGGGGGCTTGCTCGTCACGTCGAGCACCACCCGGTTCACCTCGGCCACCTCGTTGGTGATCCGGGTGGAGATCCGGGCGATCACGTCGTACGGCAACCGGGACCAGTCCGCGGTCATCGCGTCGGAACTGGAGACCGGCCGGAGTACGACCGGGTGGCCGTACGTCCGGCCGTCGCCCTGCACCCCGACGCTGCGCACGTCGGCCAGCAGCACCACCGGGAACTGCCAGACGTCCCGGTCCAGGCCGGCCGCGGTGAGCTCCTCCCGGGCGATCAGGTCGGCGGCCCGGAGCAGGTCGAGCCGCTCCCGGTCCACCGCACCGATGATCCGGATGGCCAGCCCCGGCCCGGGGAACGGGTGCCGCCAGACCATCGCCTCGGGCAGCCCGAGAGCCAGGCCGAGCTGGCGCACCTCGTCCTTGAAGAGCGTGCGCAGCGGCTCCACCAGGGCGAACTTCAGGTCCTCGGGCAGACCGCCGACGTTGTGGTGGGACTTGATGTTGGCGGTGCCGGTGCCGCCGCCGGACTCCACCACGTCCGGGTAGAGCGTGCCCTGGACCAGGAACTCGACGTCCCCGGCGGCGGCGACCTCACGGGCCGCCGCCTCGAAGACCCGGATGAACTCCCGGCCGATGATCTTGCGCTTCTGTTCCGGGTCGGTCACCCCGGCCAACGCGCCGAGGAAGCGCTCCTCGGCGTCGACCACCTTCAGCTTGATCCCGGTGGCCGCGACGTAGTCCTGCTCCACCTGCTCGGCCTCGCCGGCGCGCAGCAGACCGTGGTCGACGAAGACACAGGTGAGCTGGTCACCGACCGCCTTGTGGACCAGCGCGGCGGCGACCGCCGAGTCGACCCCGCCGGAGAGGGCGCAGATGACCTCCTTGTCACCGACGGCGGCCCGGATCTGCGCCACCTGCTCGTCGATGATGTTCTCCGGCGTCCAGGTCGGCGCGATGCCGGCGACGTCGTAGAGGAAGCGCTCCAGCATCCGCTGGCCGTACGCGGTGTGCTCGACCTCCGGGTGGAACTGGGTGCCGGCCCGACGGCCGGCGAGGTCCTCGAACGCGGCGACCGGCGCACCCGCCGACTCGGCGGTCACGGTGAACCCGGCCGGCGCGGCGGTCACACAGTCACCGTGGCTCATCCAGACGGACAACTCGTCGGGAAGCTCGCGGAACAGGACAGTCTCGTCGCCCCGGGGGCGGAGGTTCGTGCCGCCGTACTCCCGGCCGCCGGTGTGCTCGACCGTGCCGCCGAGCGCCTGGGCCATCGCCTGGAAGCCGTAGCAGATCCCGAAGACCGGCACGCCGGCGTCGAAGAGCTTCGGGTCGACCTGGGGGGCGCCGGGCGCGTAGACGCTGGCCGGACCGCCGGAGAGGATGATCGCGGCCGGATCCTTCGCGAGCATCTCGGCCACCGGCATCGAATGCGGGACGATCTCCGAGTAGACCCTGGCCTCCCGTACCCGACGGGCGATGAGCTGGGCGTACTGGGCTCCGAAGTCCACCACCAGGACCGGGCGCGGCGTGTTCATGTGTACGAAGCCTACCCAGCGTCGGTCGGGGTGCGGAAACCGCCGTGGCGGGTGTGGCAGGACGTCACAGCTGGGGTGGGCGGGGATCGGGGTCGCCGCGTTTCGGCCAGTGCGCGAGCGCCCGCTCGGCCAGGGCTGCGATGGTCAGCGACGGGTTCGCCCCGAGGTTCGCGCAGACCGCCGACCCGTCCAGCACGTGCAGGCCCGGATGCCCGAAGACCCGGTGGTACGGGTCGACCACCCCGTCGTCCGGGGTGGCCCCGAGCACCGCCCCGCCGAGCAGGTGGGCGGTGATCGCCACGCCGAACGGCTGGGTCAGCGGCCCGCCCGGAACCCCGCCGATCTCCTCGGCGAGCAGCCGGGCGGCCCGGTTCGCGGCCGGCAGCCAGCTCGGGTTCGGCGCGCCGTGCCCCTGGCTGGTCGCCAGCCGTTCCCGGCCCCACCGGGTACGCCGGTAGTGCACCGTCACCGAGTTGTCGAGCGACTGCATGACCAGGGCGATCACGCTGCGCCGGGACCAGTTCCGGACCGACCACGGCGGCAGGTAGCCGAGCGGGCGACGGGCCAGCGCGGCCAGCCAGCGGCGCCGTTGCCCCGGACCGCCGTCGACCAGCGCGGTGAGCAGCAGTCCCATCGCGTTCGCGCCCGGGCCGTACCGGACCGGTTCGACGTGGGTCCGCGGGTCGGGGTGGAAGGAACTGGTGATCGCCGCCCCCTCGGTGAAGTCGACGGCGCCCCGGCGGGCCGTCCCGTTGGGTACGGCGGCGCCGACGATCGCCTCCGAGTTGGTCCGGGTGAGCACGCCGAGCCGGGACGAGATGTTCGGCAGCGCCCCGGTCGCCCGCATCCGGTGCAGCAGCCGCTGGGTGCCGACCGTGCCGGCCGCGAAGACCACCTGTCCGGCGGCGATCACCCGCCGTCGCCGTACCGGCCAGGCGCCGGTGCGTACCGTCTCGACGTGGTAGCCGTCGCCGGACGGCGCGGGCCGGACGGCGACCGCGGTGGTCAGCGGCAGGATCTGCACCCCGAGCCGTTCGGCCAGCCAGAGGTAGTTCTTCACCAGGCTGTTCTTGGCGCCGTGCCGGCAGCCGGTCAGGCAGGCGCCGCAGTGCAGGCAGCCGGTACGGTCCGGTCCGGCGCCGCCGAAGTACGGGTCGGGAACCCGCTCCCCCGGTCGACCGAGGTGGATCCCGACCGGGGTGGGCCGGAAGCTGTCCCCGACCCCCATCCGGTCCGCCACCGCCCGCATCGCCCGGTCCGCCGCGGTGTCGATCGGGTACGTCGTCACGCCGAGCATCCGTTTCGCGGTCGCGTAGTGCGGGGCGAGTTCGGTCCGCCAGTCGGCGATGTCCCTCCACTGGGGATCGTCGTAGAACTCGGGCAGTGGCTCGTAGAGGGTGTTGGCGTAGACCAGTGACCCGCCGCCGACCCCGGCACCGTGCAGTGCCAGTACCCGGGCCGGGGCACCCGAACCCGCCCGACGACCGGCCGACCGGAGCAGGGTGAGCCGCTGGATGCCGTAGCAGCCGAGCGCGGGTGCCCACAGGTACCGGCGCAGCCGCCACGAGGTCTTCGGCAGTTCGTGGTCGGCGAACCGTCGGCCCGCCTCCAGGACGGCGACCGAGTAGCCCTTCTCGGCCAGCCGCAGCGCGGCCACGGCGCCGCCGAAGCCGGAGCCGATGACCACCACGTCGTACCCGGTGGCGTTGCCCATGTCGGCCATCATTGGCCGATCGGTCCCTGTCGCGCCAGAGGCCAGTCGGTGATCATCTCCTGCGGCCGTACGGCCGCACCGTCTTGTCGGTGCAACGCAAACGTGTGCCGGAACGTCTTGAGTTACACGGCCGGTCCTGGCAGACCGCCGGTGCCGAAGGGAAGTGGGACGGGTGGCGGGCAACGGGGGAACCAACGGCGGGAAGGCTTCCGGCAGACCGGGCCGTCGACACCGGACCGTCTGGGTGGGGGCGACCGTGGCGGTCGTGGTGCTCCTGGCCGGCGGGGCGTACGCCGCCACCCGGCAGTGGGGTGGCGGGACGGCACCGACGGCCGGGCCGGGCACCCCGTCGCCGAGTGCCGCACCGATTCCGACCCCCACCCCGACGCCGACCCCGGAACCGGGCGCGGACCTCACCGGCCCGCTGAACCTGCTGCTGGTCGGGGTGGACACCCGGGTCAGCGTGCCGGGTTGGGAACCGCACGCCGACGCGGTGCTGATCCTGCACGTCACCCGGACCCTGGACCAGGCGTACCTGTTCGCGCTCCCCCGTGACCTGGTGGTGCAGATCCCGGCGTTCCGCAAGGCGAACTTCCCCGGCGAGCGGACCAAACTGACCCACGCGATGAGCTACGGCAGTCGGGTACCGGGTAAGGAGAAGGAGCCGAGCACCGAGCAGGGTTACGAACTGTTGGCCCGTACGGTCGGCGACTACACCGGCATCAAGCGGTTCGACGCCGGCGCGGTGCTGACCTTCGGCGGTTTCGACAACCTGGTCGACGCGCTCGGCGGGGTCGAGCTCTACATCGACCAGCGGGTGGTGTCCCGGCACCGGGAACCGGACGGCACCCACCGTGAACTGCGCGGCGGCGGCTACGTCGGCCCGCAGATGGTGTACGAGAAGGGCACCCGGAAGCTGAACGGCTGGCAGGCGCTGGACTACGCCCGGCAGCGTTACACCGAAGGCGGCGGGTACGCCCGACAGCGACACCAGCAGCAGCTGATCAAGGCCCTGGTCGGGAAGATCCTCGACCAGAACCTGGCCCGCGACCAGGCCCGGCTGACCCAGGTGGTGACCGCGCTGGACGACGCGCTCACCTTCCAGGGCAACGGCCGCGAGATCGTCGAGTTCGGGTACGCCCTCAGCCGACTGCGGCCGGAGGCGATCACCCTGGTCGACCTGCCCGGCGGTGGGCTCGGCACCGGCAGCGCGTACCGGGGTGAACAGCTCACCACGACGAGCCGGAAATTCATCTCGGAGCTGCGCGCCGGCCGGGCCGCCGAGTTCCTGGCCGACAACCCGAAGCTGGTCGTCAAACGGTGAGCCTCGAGAAGGGACGGCTGGCGGACCCGTCGACCCAGCGGTGGAGCTGGGACCAGGAGGTTCCGCCGCGTTACCTGCTGGTGGACGAGTACCGCGACGACGCACCGGTGCTCCTGGGCCTCTGTGCGCAGATCGATGGTCTGTTCGTCGAGCCGGAGCCGCCACCGGAGCCCGAGCACTACACCCTGCTCGGCTGTGAACCGGCCGGGCCGGTGCGCACCGCGTTGGCCGGGGTCGGCACCGACGACGCCTGGCTGGGCAACATCGTGGTCGACCCGATCCACCACCCCGACCGGCCGGCACCGCCGGACTGTCAGGACTACGGCGCCGGGTGCCCATCGTTCTCACGACTTGGACCGTCCCCCTGGGCGGACGTACCACCTCGACGGACGGTACGTCAGCAACGTGGAGGGCTTCTACTGCGCGATCGGAGAGGCGGTCAACGGCCCCGGCGGATACTTCGGCTACAACCTGGACGCGCTGGACGGCTGTCTGCGCGGCGGGTGGGGCGCCGGGCGGCCGTTCCGGTTGGTCTGGAACCACTCGGCGGTGGCCCGGACACATGTGGCCCCCGGCTACGACCGTCGGGATCACCATCCGGCGATCACCCTGGATGACCTGCTCGGCCTGCTGGACGAGTACGGCGTCAAGGTCGAACTGCGCTGAGCCGAAACCGGGGCGTTGTCTCGCCTGGCCGACGGCCGACGGTGTGTTCTGCCGACCGGAAGCACGTGTCGGCGTGGCGATATGCCGCAGAGTCATTTTTATGCCTCAGAGTCATATCGTCGACCGGGCTGACGCCTCCGACCTCGGCAGGTGACACGGCTACGGTTCGTCGGGACGGGTCCAGAACTGACGCGGGGCGTAGCCGTCGCGACGGAGCCAGTGTTCGGTGTAGACGATCCGTTCGGCGTCCACCACGACCAGCGGCCCGGCCGGTGGCTCGGCCAGGTCGCGGGAGCGTTCGACGTGGTCGGCCTGCCAGCGGTACGCCGGCCAGTAGTGCGCGAACTCCTCGTGGTCGGCGGTCAGCACCCGGGCCCGGCCGAAGAGCTGGGCACCGCGGCTGCTCGCCTGGCCGACCAGCGGGGCGAAGACCCCCAGCGACACCCGTGGGTCGGCGGCGATGTTGCGCATCTTCGGCGACGACGCCTCGGCGGTGAACAGCAGCGCGAAGTCGAGGTGGAAGTAGCGGACCGGGGTGGCCAGCGGACCGTCCGGGCCGCCGGTCGCCAGCACACACATGTTCTGTGACGACAGCAGGTTGAGGATCCGTTCCTCGAGGCGTTCGCGGGACAGTCGCCGCTTCGGTGCCGGGCCGGCCAGCCAGGGGTTTGTCACGGGCATGAGACATCCTGGCAGCCGGCCCCGGCAATCGGACAGCCAGGGCGCGGTTTCGCCTCCGGGGACCGGGGTAACCGCCGCCGACGGCGGAGGTGGACGAGATGCCCGGGGAGTGGCGCAACTGGTCGGGCAGTCTGCGCTTCGTTCCCGGCGGCTACGTCGTACCGGAGAGCGAGGACGAGGTCCGGGCGCTGGTCCACCGGGCCCGGGAGGACGGCACCACCATCCGGCCGGTCGGGTCGGGGCACTCCTCCAGCCCGCTGGTCCGTACCGACGGCCTCCTGCTCGACCTGCGCCGGCTCGCCGGCCTCCTCGACGAGGACCACCACCGCCGGCAGGCAACCGTCGGGGCCGGCAGCCAACTGCGGGACCTCGGCGAACGGCTGTACGACGCCGGGCTGGCCATGGACAACCTCGGCGACATCGACCTGCAGACGATCGCCGGCGCCACCGCCACCGGCACCCACGGCACCGGGCTGCAATTCGGCAACCTCTCCACCCAGGTCGCCGGTGCCCGGCTGGTCACCGGCACCGGCGAGGTGCTGGAGATCTCCGCCGACCGCAACCCCGAACTGCTGCCCGCCGTCCGGCTCTCCCTCGGCGTACTCGGCGTGCTCACCCGGATCACGCTGCGGCTCACCCCGGTCTACGAACTGCGCCGCCGCACCTGGTGCGCCGACCTGGACTGGACCCTCGACCACCTGGCGCAGCTGCAACGGGAGAACCGGAACATGGACTTCTACTGGTATCCGCGCAGCGACCTGACCCAGGTCCGGACCCTGAACCTGGTCGGCGAGGAGCCGCAGCTGCGTCCACCCGGGCCGTACCGGCAGGACGTCACCGGATCCAGCCACCGGAACATTCCCCGACACCGGGACCTGCGGTTCGAGGAGATCGAGTACATGCTCCCGTCGACGGAGTTCCGGGCCTGCTTCGCCGAACTCCGTCAGCGGATCAGGGAACGGCACCGCCGGTACGTCGGCTGGCGGGTGCTGGTCCGGACCGTGGCGGCGGACGACATCCCGCTCAGCAACGCGTACGGCCGGGCCACCACCACCATCGCCTGCCTGCAGAACACGTCACTGCCGCACGACGAGTACTTCGCCGACGTGGAGACGGTCCTGCGGCGACACGGCGGCCGCCCGCACTGGGGCAAGAAGCACTCGCTGACCGCGGCCGAACTCCGGCCGCTCTATCCGGGCTGGGACGCCTTCGGCCGGATCCGCCGCCGGCTCGACCCGGACGGGGTTTTCCTCACCCCGGACCTGGCCCGGCTGTTGGAGCCGGCGTGACCACCGCCAACGGCCGCCCACCCGCCCCCTCCGGCCCGCACCCCGGGCACCGGGTCTGGGTGGTGCCCGCCGGCCGGATCCCGTTTCCCAGCAACGGCCCGGAGCCGGCCTTCACCAGCTTCGACGAGCTCTGTGTGCTGAACGCGACGGACGAGCCCGCCGACCTCACCCTGACCATCTACTACGAGGACCGGGAACCGGTCGGGCCGTACCGGGTGGACGTGCCGGCCCGACGGATCCGGCATGTCCGGTTCAACGACCTGATCGATCCCGAGGCGCTGGTGCTGGACCGGCCGTTCGGCTGTGTGCTGCGGTCGAACACCCCGGTGGTGGTGCAGTTCGGCCGCCAGGACACCCGGCTGCCGGGTGCGCTGGCGATCACCACCACCCTGGCGTACCCGGCCGGCTAGGTCGGACGGGCCCGACCACCGCCGCTATCCGGCGGGCAGCGGCGGCGCGGTGGTGCCGGTCAGCCAGGCGTCGAAAAGGTCGTCCAACTGCCGCCCGGAGACCTGTTCGGCGTACCCGACGAACTCGGCGGTGTCGGCGTTGCCGTCCCGCTTGTGCTCCGTCCAACCGCGCAGGATCCGGAAGAACGTCTCGTCGCCGACGGTACGCCGCAACGCGTGCACGGTCAGCGCCCCGCGTTTGTAGACCGCCCGGCCGAACAGTCCCGCCCGTCCCGGGTCCAGCGCCGGCTGGCTCCAGTCCGTGGCGGCGTACTCCTGCTCGAAGGCCGACCGCACGGATTCGCCGCCGTCGTGTTCGGTCCAGAGCCACTCGGCATAACTGGCGAAGCCCTCGTTCAGCCAGAGGTCGGCCCAGCTCCGGACCGAGACACTGTCCCCGAACCACTGGTGGGCGATCTCGTGCGCCACCACCGTCGGGTTCGGCGCGCTGGTGAAGAACGCCGGACCGTAGACCGGTCGGGACTGGGTCTCCAGGGCGTACCCGATCCGGTCGTCGTCGACGGCGATCCCGCCGTACGCCTCGAACGGGTACGGCCCGAACAGGCCGGCGAGAAAGTCGGCGATCTCACCGGTCCGGGCAAGCGAACGTTCCGCCGGACCGCCGCGCGGCAGGCCCGCCGCGACCGCGGTGACCAGCGGCCGGCCGCCGTGGCTGCCGCTGTTCACCCGGTAGCGCCCGATCACCAGCGTGGTCAGGTAGCTCGCCATCGGCGACCGCTCGGACCAGCGCCAGGTCGTCCAGCCGTCGGCCGCCGACCGCTCGCCCGGCACGCCGTTGCTGAGCGCGGCGAGCCCGTCCGGGACGGTGACCTCGAGCTGGTACGTCGCCTTGTCCAGCGGGTGGTCGTTGACCGGGAACCAGGTGCTCGCCGCCTCCGGCTGGCCGAGCGCGATCGCCCCGTCCCGGGTGTGCAGCAGGCCGCCGGTGCCGAGGTCGGAGCTGTCGATCAGGGCGGGTCGACCGGCGTAGCCGACCCGGACGGTGAACCGCTTCCCGGTCGGCAGCCCGGCCGCCGGGGTGACCACGAGTTCGGCGCCGTCCCGGCTGTGGGCGGCCTCGACGTCGTCGACCCGTACCGACGACACGGTCAGCCCGGCCAGGTCCAGGTTGAACCGGGACAGGTTCTGGGTGGCGGTCGCCTCGATGGTCGCCTCGCCGTCGAGCTGGTCGGTCGCCGGGTCGTACCGGAGTTTGAGCTGGTAGCCGGCCACGTCGTAGCCGCCGTTACCGGCCGTCGGCAGGTACGGGTCACCGAGGCCGGCCGCCCCGGGACGGTACGCGTCGGCATGGTCCGGGCCGGACCGGCGGCTGCCGGTGCAGCCGCCGGTCGAGACCGCCAACAGCGTCGCGACCAGCGCGCCGGCCAGCGTACGTCGGGTTGTCGTCACCACCGGTTCAACGACCGTGGTCAGCGGTCGAGGACCAGGCCGACCTTCTGGAACTCCTTCAGGTCCCGGTAGCCGCACTTGGCCATCGCCCGGCGCAGCCCGCCGAAGAGGTTGAGCTGCCCCTCCGGGTCGTCGGCCGGGCCGAAGAGCAGCTGCTCCATCGAGCCGAGCGGCTCGCCGGCCACCCCGTACGCGCCCCGGGGCAGCTTCGGGTGGCTGGCCGCCGGGTGCCACCAGGCTCCGGCGGCCGGCGCCTCGTCGCAGAGCGAGAGCGGTTCGCCGAGCATCACCGCGTCCGCGCCACAGCCGAGCGCCTTGGCGATGTCGCCGGAGGTCTGCAGGTCGCCGTCGGCGATCAGGTGCACGTACCGGCCACCGGTCTCGTCGAGGTAGTCGCGGCGGGCCGCCGCCGCGTCGGCGATCGCGGTCGCCATCGGCACCCGGATGCCGAGCACCGACTCGGTGGTGGAGAAGTCGTCACCGCCGAGGCCGACGATGACCCCGGCCGCGCCGGTCCGCATCAGGTGCAGCGCGGTCTTGTAGTCGGTGCAGCCGCCGACGACAACCGGCAGGTCGAGGTCGGCGATGAACTCCTTGAGGTTCAGCGGCTCGTCGGTGGTCGAGACGTGCTCGGCGGAGACGATGGTGCCCTGGATGACCAGGATGTCGACGCCGGCGTCGAGGATGACCGGGGCGAGCGCGAGGGTGTGCTGCGGGGAGACCCGGACGGCGACCGTACCGCCGCCCTCCCGCATCTGCCGGACCCGCTCGGCGATCAGCTCCGGGCGGATCGGCTCGGCGTACACCTCCTGCAGGCGGCGGGTGGCGGCCCGCCCCTCCTCCAGGTTCGCCAGCTCCTCGAGGATCTTGGTCGGGTCCTCGTAGCGGGTCCAGAGCCCCTCGACGTTCAGCACGCCGAGGCCGCCGAGCCGGCCGAGGGCGATCGCCGAGGAGGGGCTCATGGTCGCGTCCGACGGGTGCCCCACGCAGGGAATCCCGAACTGGTACGCGTCGAGCTGCCAGGCGGTGGAGACGTCGTCGACATCCCGGGTACGGCGGCTCGGCACGATCGCGATGTCGTCCAGGTGGTAGCCGCGCTGCGCGGTCTTGCCCAGCCCGATCTCGACCACGTCACGCATGGGTCACTCCAGGGTTGAAGGGGGTGTAGGCGGTGCGGGGGCGCCGTGGAGGGGTTGGCGGGTCAGCGGGTGTGGTAGTTCGGCGCCTCGACCGTCATCTGGATGTCGTGCGGGTGGCTCTCCTTGAGACCGGCGGCGGTGATCCGGATCAGCTGGCCACGGCGGTGCAGCTCGGGCACGGTCTCCGCGCCGACGTACCCCATGGCCAGCCGCAGCCCGCCGATGAGCTGGTGGGCGACCCGGGCGAGCGGCCCCCGGTACGGCACCTGGCCCTCGACGCCCTCCGGCACCAGCTTCTCCTCGCTGGTCACGTCGTCCTGGAAGTAACGGTCCTTGGAGTAGGAGCGGGCCTGCCCACGCGACTGCATCGCGCCCAGCGAACCCATCCCCCGGTACGCCTTGTACTGCTTGCCGTTGATGAACATCAGCTCGCCGGGGCTCTCCTCGGAGCCGGCGAGCAGGCTGCCCAGCATCACCGTGTCGGCACCGGCGACCAGGGCCTTGGCGATGTCGCCCGAGTACTGGATGCCGCCGTCGCCGATCACCGGCACCCCGGCCGGGCGGGCGGCCCGGGCCGCCTCCATGATCGCGGTGATCTGCGGTACGCCGACCCCGGCGACGACCCGGGTGGTGCAGATGGCGCCCGGCCCGACCCCGACCTTGACCGCGTCGGCGCCGGCGTCGACCAGGGCCTTCGCCCCGGCGTACGTCGCCACGTTGCCGCCGATCACGTCGACCGTGGTGTCCTTCTTCAGCCGGCCGACCATCTCCAGCACGGCCCGCTGGTGCCCGTGCGCGGTGTCCACGATCAGCACGTCCACCCCGGCCTCGACCAGGGCCCGGGCCCGCTTGTACGCGTCCTCGCCGACCCCGACGGCGGCGGCGACCCGCAGCCGGCCGGCGTCGTCCTTGGTGGCCAGCGGGTACTGCTCGCTCTTGGCGAAGTCCTTGACGGTGATCAGACCGCGCAGCCGGTTGTCGGCGTCGACGATCGGCAGTTTCTCGACCTTGTGCCGACGCAGCAGGTCCAGGGCCTCTTCCTTGGTCACCCCGACCCGCGCGGTGATCAACGGCATCCGGGTCATGATCTCGCGGACCGGGGTGTTGACGTCGGTGACGAACCGCATGTCCCGGTTGGTCACGATGCCGACCAGGGTGCCCTCGGCGTCGGTGACCGGCACCCCGGAGATGCGGTAGCGCCCGCAGAGCGCGTCGACGTCCCGCAGGGTGTCGTCCGGGCCGCAGGTGACCGGGTGGGTGACCATGCCGGCCTCGGAGCGCTTCACCAGGTCGACCTGGAGCGCCTGGTCCTCGATCGAGAGGTTGCGGTGCAGGACGCCGATGCCGCCCTGCCGGGCCATCGCGATCGCCATCCGCGCCTCGGTCACGGTGTCCATCGGGCTGGAGACCAGCGGGATGGCGAGGCTGACGTTACGGCTGAGCCGGGTGATGGTGTTCACCCGGCTCGGGATGATCTCGGACTCGCCGGGCTGCAGCAGCACGTCGTCGAAGGTCAACCCGAGCGGCACCACCCGGGCGGAACCGGCGGGCAGTTCCGGCATGTGCCCGGTGAGCTGCTCGGCGTCGGCACCCAGCGGAAGGTCGTTGGTGGGTCGGTTCTCCACGATGTGTCCCCTGCGGCTGTCGGTGTGGGCGGTCTGCTGGTCGTGTGGGCGATCCGCGCCGGCGACCCGTCGACGTCGTACCGGTCGAACCGGCGGGGTCGTCGGACGGGTCACGTCGGCACCGCGGGGCGCGTCAGCGCCCCGCCCAGGCTGGCGACGCGATGGTTCATCGTACCCACTGGCCGGTCCGACCGGCGTGGGCGCGGCCGGGGCGGCGGTACAGGCCACAACGGGTGACCACGCCGACGGGTGTGGGGACTACGGTGGAGGGGTGCACGAGGAGCCGATCGACCCGTTCAACGGTGACCCCGCCGATCCCTCCGCCGGCCTGAGCGACCCGGCCGAGGAGGCCGAACTCGACCCGCTCACCGAGGTCGAGCGCCAGGACGTCCTGGAGGACCTCGCCGACCTGGAAATTTACCAGGCGCTGCTGGGTCCGGTCGGGGTACGCGGCCTCGTGATCGAGTGTGAGGACTGCCGCGAGCCGCACTACTTCGACTGGGACCTGCTCCGGGGCAACCTGCGCCACCTGCTCAACTCGGGCCGGCCCCGGGTGCACGAGCCGGCGTACGACCCCGACCCGGACCACTATGTCACCTGGGAGTACGCCCGGGGCTACGCCGACGGGGTGCACGACACCCTGACCGAGGCCGCCGACGAGAGCGACGCCGAGCCGTGACCGGCCGCCGGCCCTGACGTCCGCTGACCGGACCCCGCCCGGCCGATCCGCCGTCCGGCCGACCGACCCCGCCGGTCGCACCCGGCCGGGTACGACCGGGGGCTCAGGCGACCAGCCCGGCCCGGAAGCCGGCCGCCACGGCGTGCGCCCGGTCCCGGGCGCCGAGCTTGCGGAACAGTCGACGGGCGTGGGTCTTGACGGTGTCCTCGGAGACGAACAGCTCCCGCCCGATCTCCGCGTTGCTCTTGCCGTCGGCCATCCCGACCAGCACCTGCATCTCCCGTTCGGTGAGCAGCGGGCGCCGGGGTGGCGCGACCCGGTCCGGTTCGGGACGGCCGGGCTCCCCGGTGCGGGAGTCGGCGCCGCCCGGACCGCCACGTCCCCGGGGATCCGGGGCCGCCCGTCCGGCCGGCTCGGCCCCCGTCGGGGCGCCGCCGGTCGGCGCGACCCCACCGGGCAGTGTCGGCCCGGAAGCGGCCGGATCAGCCGCACTGTCCGGATCGTCCCCACGTTGCGCCGGCACCATCGCCGGCCCGGTCGACTCGCCCGGAATACCCCCGGGGCCGCCACGCGGTCCCTCGTCGGTGCCGGGCCGGTCGGCGGTGTTCCCGGGACCGGCAGTGCCCGGCGGAACGGACCCACCCGGGCCGAGCGGATCCGGGGCGGTGCCCGGGGCCCGCAGCACGCTGCCGATCCGGTGACCGCTCGCCGCGGCACCGCCGCCCTGGCCGGCTTCGCCGGGGCGACCCGGTCCGGCCGCCCCGGGCACACCGGCGCTGCCCGCCGGCAGGGCGCCGCCGGCCACGCCCGCGCCGGCGGCCGGTGGCCCGCCGGGCCGTCCGGCCCGGCCGGTGGTGCCGAGCAGCAGGATGGCCTTGGCCACCACACTGACCAGGTCGTTGTCGCCGCCCTGGATCAGCCCTCGGGCCCCGGCGGCGATCGCCGCCGCGGCCGCGGCCGGCTCCTCCGTCCCGAGCAGCAGGATCGCCGCTCCGGGTGAGCGGGCCAGGACCCGCCGGGTGAATCCGACGCTGTCCGGGCGGGTGAGGGCGGTGTCGGCGAGCACCACGTCCACCGGACGTTCGGCGAGCCGCAGCATCGCCTCGGGATCGGACACCGCGGTACGGACCGCCGAGGCGACCCCGAGCCGGGCTGCCGCGGCCGCGACGTTCTGCGCGGCGAGCGGGGTCCGGACGCAGACAAGCACGGTACGCACGCTGCTTCCCTCCTCTCCGCAACGAGGAGACCACGGCAACGAATGATCATGATGAGTTTCCACGGATGAACCACAAACTTTTTGGACGATTCGCCCCACGGGGCGCGACTGGGGGAAGAACTTCGCGATCAGTTACGTGTGAGCCGTCGACGGGCGGGGTACCGGGAGGCCCTAGGTCGGATCGGTGCGCCTGCGCGGCCCGCCGCCCGGACTCCGACCCGGCTGTGTTGTCACGCGGTGCCGCGCGGAGGGAGGGTGCTGATGTCGAACGTACGCAGGCTGCCTGGGCCGATCGTCGATCTCTGGGACTGGCAGCGCCTCGGCGCCTGCCGGGGACGCGACACCGCCCAGTTCTTCCACCCGGACGGCGAGCGGGGATCGTCGCGCAGCCGTCGGGAGGCCGGCGCCAAGGCGGTCTGCGGGACCTGCCCGGTCCGCGCCGAGTGCGCCGCGCACGCCCTGACGGTACGGGAGCCGTACGGCGTCTGGGGCGGGTTCAGCGAGTCCGAGCGGCTCCGGTTGCTCGCCGTCGGCTGGGAGGATCTGGCCGACCGCCGGCGCAGCCGGGTCGACGTCGGCCGCCTGGAGGCCCGGCTGGGCCGCCCGTTCCGGTCCACCGTGCCGGAGCAGCGCTCGGCCTGACCGGTCGCCGGCATCTCACCGTGTCTTCGTGGCCCCGTCAACCGGCGGGGCCACGGGCGTTCGGTTATCTTCCGCACCTTTCGTCGTAACGCCATGGTGATCAACTGGCCATAAGATCAACTTGTCCGACCCGGTACGCGAACCGGGTCATGGCCAGGAGGAACACCCTTGACGACACGACAACGCGTCCTGGCGGCGACCGGTGCGATGACCCTCGTACCCGGTCTCGCCCTGATCGCCGTACCGACGTCGGCCGGTGCGGCGCCCACCCCGGCGGCGACCGTCCGGCCGGCCTCCCCCGGCGAACCGCGGATGGGGCTGACCAGCGACAAGTTCACCTTCGACGGCAAGACGCTCGACCAGCGGGCGTACGCCCCGCAGCGCAACGCCCGCCGGGCCAGCGTCGCCGTCGAGACCCCGCCGGTCGGCACGGTCCGCTCGTGGCCGGCCCGCGACGACACCGACGGCTCGCTGTACCTGAAGAACTACACGCTCCGGGCGATCGGCCAGAAGATCGAGGTCTGGGTCGCGGAGGACCTCGCCTTCCCCGAGGGCGACTGCCGCAACGCCGTCCCGGGCACCACCGAGGTCACCGACGCCCAGGTCACGTCGCTGGTCACCGAGTTCGACACGAACATGTACCCGAAGGAGACCGCGGCCTTCAGCACGCCGCCGGACCGGGACGGCACCAACGCCCTGATCGCCGGCGACTTCACCGGGTACGGCGACCGGACCGTCACCCTGGTCGACAACGTGCGGGACGACAACTTCTACGACTTCCCCGCCGCCAGCTCGTACATCGCCGGCTTCTTCTCCAGCCAGCTGAACGAGTACTTCGACCGCAACATCATGACGATCGACGCGTTCGACTGGGCGCACCGCACCGGTGCCGCGCCGGCCGACGAGCCGACGAGCGACCCGTGCACCAGCCGCCCCGCCCGGCCGCACAGCTACGAGGGCACCTTCGCCCACGAGTGGCAGCACCTGCTGCAGTACTACACCGACCCGGCCGAGACCGCCTGGATCAACGAGGGCCTCTCCGACTACGCCCAGACGCTGGTCGGCTACGTCGACGGCACCAAGACGGTCGAGGAGTACGGCTACGACGGCCACCTCGCCTGCTTCCAGGGCTTCGGCACGGTGAAGACGCCGTACAACCCGAACCCGCGGGACTGCGGCGGGCCGGAGAACTCGCTGACCCTGTGGGGCGAGTCGCCGAACCCGACCGCGGTGCTGGCCGACTACGGCAACGCGTACGAGTTCATGCTCTACCTGAAGGACCGGTTCGGCGCCGACATCCTCACCCAGCTGCACCGCGACGGTGAGCGGCAGGGCCTGGCCAGTGTGGCCGCGCTGCTCAAGCCCAAGGGCGAGAAGCACATCGACGAGTTCCTGCACGACTACCAGACGATGGTGCTGACCGACCGGATCGTCGGCAACAGCCGGCTCGGGATCACCCTCGGCACCAGCAAGAAGAAGGTCACCTCGGCGAGCCTCAACTCGACGGTGAACCTGGCCAACCCGGCCGCCTACGCCACCCCCGGCGCGGCCCCGAACGGCGCCGACTACCTGCCGCTGTTCGACGCCAAGGGCCAGGTGCTGAAGGGCTCCGACCTGCGGTCGCTGAAGTTCACCGGCGACAGGACGCTGCCGCCCGTACCGCTGGCCTGGACCGTCACCAGCGACGACCCGGACCGGCCCGGCAACCCGGTGCTCTTCTCCGGCAACGAGAACAACACCGACGCCAGCGCGGTCGTGAAGGTGACCGTGCCGACCGCCGACCCGACCCTGACCTTCGCCGCCAAGTACGGCGCCGAGGCGGGCTACGACTACGGCTACGTGATCGTCTCCACCGACGGCGGCACCACGTACACCGCGATCCCCGGTGACCGGACCGTCGACGGGCCGCGTGGTCCCGCCCTCAACGGCACCACCAACGGGTTCGAGACGCACCGGTTCGACCTCTCGGCGTACGCCGGCACGTCGATCCTGCTCGGCTTCCAGTACGTCAGCGACGGCGGCGTCAACGAGGGCGGCTGGAAGATCGACGACATCGCCGTCGGCGGCACCACGCTCAGCGACGGCGCCAGCCTCACCCCGTTCGACTCGATCACCGAGGTCAAGCCGACCACGGTGGCGGGCTGGAACCTGCGGCTGATCGGCATCGACGCGAAGCACTCGATCGTGCTGCAGCGTGACTACAGCACCAAGAACGGCGTCAAGCTGGGCCTGCTCGAACTGGCCCCGCTGCTGCTCTTCCCGCAGGTCGTCGCGATCGTCTCGTACGACGAGCCGACCGAGCAGGTCGGGCAGTTCGCGCCGTACACCCTGACGGTGAACGGCGTGACCCAGCCGGGCGGCCGCTGAGCACACCAGGACGGGCCCCTTCCCGTCGCCGGACGACAGCCGGTGACGTGGAAGGGGCCCTTCCGTATCCGCTGATCAGGTCAGCGGACCGTCACCTGGACGGTGTGCCAGCCGGTGGCCCCGTCGGGGTCGACCGGACGCCGCTGCCCGGTCTGCACCGCGCCGGTGGCGTCGGTGGCCCGTACCTGGAGGGTGTGCTCGCCCGGGGTCGCAGCCCAGCGCCACGACCACTGCACCCACGTGTCGGTCGAGACCGTGGCGGCCAGGGTCGCCGGCTGCCAGTCCCCGTCGTCGACCCGCACCTCCACCCGCCGGATGCCGACGTGCTGGGCCCAGGCGACCCCGGCGACGGTGACCGTTCCGGCGGTCAACGGCCGGCCGCCGCCCGGGGTGTCGATCCGGGACTGGGTCTTGATCGGTCCCTGTGCCGACCAGCCCCGGGGCACCCAGTACGCGTCGAAGTCGGCGAAGCTGGTGAGCTCCAGTTCCACCACCCACTTGCAGGCGGAGACGTAGCCGTACAGTCCGGGCACCACGACCCGGACCGGGAAGCCGTGCCTGATCGGCAACGGTTCGCCGTTCATGCCGACCGCCAGCATCGCGTCCCGGCCGTCGGTGAGCACCGAGGTCGGACTGCCGCAGGTCCAGCCGTCGACCGAGCGCGCCACCACCTGGTCCGCGCCGTCCAGCGGCCCCGCCTCGGTGAGCAGCGGCCCGAGCGGTACGCCGAGCCAGCGGGCGTTGCCGATCAGGTCGCCGCCGACCTCGTTCGAGACGCAGGCCAGGGTGATGTGCCGCTCGATCATCGGCCGGGCGAGCAGGTCGGCGAAGCTGAGCGTGATCGGGTTGCGGACCCGACCGTGGATCCGCAGCCGCCACCGTTCCGGATCCACCTGCGGTACGGCCAGCGCGGTGTCGATCCGGTAGAAGTCCCGGTTCGGCGTGACGTACGACGACAGTTGCGGCACGCCCAGTTCGGCGCCGGGCGGCACCGGCGGGGCCGGGCTGGCCGGGGCGGGCAGTCGTACCGCCGAGCGGGCCTCGGTGACCCCGCGCCGGGTGGCGGCCCAACGCCCGCCGAAGCCGGCGACCGCCGCCGCCCCGAGGGCGTATCCGACGCCGGTCAGGAACCGCCGCCGCCCCTCCCGGTCCACGCCGGCCGCGGCAGGCCGGTCGGTCGGAGCCCGGCCCGGCGGAGTCTCGCCGTTCGGGGTCCGGAGCAGCGGGGCGCCGAGCGGGCCGGCGAGGAGGAGTCGGAGCAGTCCGGCGGCCAGGGCGGCGCCGATCAGTGCGGGCAGTGCGGCGGCCGGGCCGGCGCCGGGTCGGGTCAGCGCCGCCACCGCACCGAGTACGGCGAAGGCCCCGACGCCGGCGTACCCGAGCCGCAGGGAGCGGATCGCGACCAGCCCGATCAGTGCCGCGAACCCGCCGAGGAGCACGGCGGTGCCGATCAGCAGGGCGATCTTGTCGTAGACGTAGAAGACGTCGGTGGCGAACTGTTTGAGGGGTGCGGGGGCGAGGTCGACCACGGCGCCGCCGACCGCGACCAGCGGCGCGGAACGCGGGCCGGTCAGTACCGCCACCGCCTCGGCGCTGCCGACCGCCACGGCGGCGCTGGTCACCCCGGCCAGGGCGGCGAACCATCCCGCCCCGGATGGCCGCGATCCGGACGACGGTCGTCCCGACGCCGGCGGCCCGGAGCCTGCCGGCTGCTGAGGCGACGGCTCGGTGCTGTCGGGGTCCTGCCCCGAGGTGGTGCTCACCGCACCAGTGTCGCCGGCCGACGGATCCGCCTGGTAGCGGGCCGCAACGGCGATAAGTGTTCCGTAACAACTGGCCGACGGGCACCACGAGGAACAACCGGCCGACGGGCACCACGAGGAACAACCGCCCCACGGGCGGGAGGTGACCGACAGACGACAGATCCGCGTGGCCAGGGCGGTCCCGGGGAACGCCGCCGGGGTGGCGGCGCTCCGGGGCCGTACCCCTGAGCACGCGGATCTTGTCGGTTGTCCGGCGGTGCCGGTCCGCGACGTCGTCAACCCCGTCGGGGGTCGCCGGGCCGCGGGGGCGTCAGGTCAGAAGCCGGGGCCGTGCTGGTGGCCGTGGCCGTGACCGTGCCCGTGGCCGTCGGCGGCCGGCTCGGCCTTTTCCGGCTTCTCCACCACCAGGCTCTCGGTGGTGAGCAGCAGGCCGGCGATCGAGGCGGCGTTGGTGACCGCGTTGCGGGTCACCTTGACCGGGTCGATGATGCCGGACTTGACCAGGTCGACGTACTCGCCGTTGGCGGCGTCCAGGCCGGTGCCCCAGCCGCTCTCGGCGACCTTCTGCACGACCACGTAGCCGTCGTGTCCGGCGTTCTGCGCGATCCACCGCAGCGGCTCGACGAGCGCCTTGCGGACGATCGACACCCCGACCTTCTCGTCGCCGGTCAGGCCCAGGTCACCGTCGAGCACCGAGACGATCTGGGTCAGCGCGGCGCCGCCGCCGGGCACGGTGCCCTCCTCGACCGCGGCCTTGGTGGCGGAGATCGCGTCCTCGATGCGGTGCTTGCGCTCCTTCATCTCGACCTCGGTCGCCCCACCGGCCTTGATCACGGCGATCCCGCCGGAGAGCTTGGCCAGCCGCTCCTGCAGCTTCTCCCGGTCCCAGTCGGAGTCCGAGGCCTCGATCTCCTTGCGGATCTGGGTGATCCGGTCGGTGACCTCGGTGTCCCGGCCACGGCCGTCGACCACGGTGGTGTTGTCCTTGTCGACCACGATCCGCCGGGCGCTGCCCAGCACCTCGAGGCCGACCGACTCGAGCTTGTAGCCGAGCTCGGGGGCGACCACCTCGCCACCGGTGAGGATCGCCATGTCCTGCAGCATCGCCTTGCGGCGGTCACCGAAGCCGGGCGCCTTCACCGCGCAGACCTTCAGGGTCTTGCGGATCGAGTTGACCACCAGGGTGGAGAGCGCCTGGCCCTCGACGTCCTCGGCGACGATCAGCAGCGGCTTGCCGGTCTGGACGACCTTCTCCAGCAGCGGCAGCAGCTCTTCGATCGAGGAGATCTTCTGGGTGGTGATCAGGATGTACGGCTCGTCGAGGACCGCCTCCTGCGCCTCCGTGTCGGTGACGAAGTTCGGCGAGATGAAGCCCTTGTCGAACTGCAGGCCTTCGGTGACCTCCAGCTCGGTGGCGAGGGTGGAGCCCTCCTCGACGGTGATCACACCGTCCCGGCCGACCTTCTCCATCGCCTCGGCGATCAGGTTGCCGATGGTGGCGTCCTGGGCGGAGATGGTGGCGACGTTCGCCACCGACTCCCGGCCGCCGACCTCGACCGCCTTCTCCAGCAGCGCCTCGGAGACCTTCGCGGCGGCCGCGTCGATGCCCCGCTTGAGCGAGGCCGGGCCGGCACCGGCCGCGACGTTGCGCAGGCCCTCCCGGACCAGCGCCTGGGCGAGCACGGTCGCGGTGGTGGTCCCGTCGCCGGCGACGTCGTTGGTCTTCGTCGCCACCTCCTTGACCAGCTGCGCGCCGAGGTTCTCGTACGGGTTGCTGAGTTCGATCTCCTTGGCGATGGTCACGCCGTCGTTGGTGATCGTCGGAGCACCGAACTTCTTGTCCAGGACGACGTTGCGCCCGCGCGGGCCGAGAGTGACCTTGACCGTGTCCGCGAGCGTGTTGACACCGTGCTCGAGCAGGTGCCGGGCGTCGTCCGAGAAGCTCAGGATCTTCGCCATCTGTTAACAAAGTCCCTTCACGCAGCGCTGCCCCGGCCCGGCGGGGCCGGTCCGGGGCAGCGTCACTGGATCGGTCAGATCACTTCTCGATGACGGCGAGGACGTCGCGGGCGGAGAGCACCAGGTACTCCTCGCCGGCGTACTTGACCTCGGTGCCGCCGTACTTCGAGTAGATGACCGTGTCGCCGACCTTGACGTCAACCGGGATCCGGTTGCCCTTGTCGTCGACGCGGCCCGGGCCGACAGCGAGGACGGTGCCCTCCTGCGGCTTCTCCTTGGCGGTGTCGGGGATCACGATGCCCGACGCCGTGGTCGTCTCAGCCTCGTTCGCCTGGACCAGGATCCGGTCCTCGAGCGGCTTGATCGCAACCTTGGTCGCGGTAGTCACGGGCATACCCTCCTGGGGTACTTGGTTTCTGTGCCGGTCGGCACGCCGACCGGCGTTGATCTGCCACATGCCACCGGGCGGGTCCGTCGTCGCGGGTGCCGGTCCGCCTGGCGTTCAGCCTCCGGACCGGAGCCCGGAAACTGGCACCCTCGGCTTGAGAGTGCTAACCGGAGGTTATGCCGGCAACTAGCACTCCGTCAAGGAGAGTGCCAACCCGACACACTCCGGTGGGGCACCCGCCAGGGCCGGACCGCCACAATGAGCCGGTGGATCTCGACCTGCTGGCTGCCCTGCGTACCCCGGACGGGGAGACCGCGCTGGCCACGGCGGCGAAACTGACCGACGGTGATCCGCTGCTCGCGGCGGCCACGCTGCGGGCCGCCGGCGTCCCCGCCGGCCTGGCCGCCGCCGCGCTCACCCAGGCCGAGCTGCGCCGCCGGGCGGTCGGCAAGTTCGGACCGGACGCCGCCGGGATGTACTTCACCCGGGCCGGGCTGGAACAGGCCACCCGGGGCCCGGTCGCGGCACGCCGCGCCGCCCGGTTACGCGCCGCCGGGGTCCGCACCATGGTCGACGTCGGTTGCGGTCTCGGCGCGGACGCCATCGCCGCCGCCCGGACCGGCATCCGGGTGTACGGCGTGGAGGCCGACCCGTTGACCGCGGCGATGGCCGCCGCGAACGCCGAGGCGACCGGGGTGGCCGACCGGTTCACGGTCACCACCGGCGACGCCACCCGGTTCGACGTCACCCAGTTCGACGTCACCCGGTTCGGCGCCACCCGGTTCGGCGCCACCCGGTTCGGCGGCGACCCGGTCGACGCGGTCTTCTGCGACCCGGCCCGACGCCGGGCCGGCACCGGTCGCCGGGTCTTCGACCCGGCCGCCTACTCGCCGCCCTGGGACTTCCTGCTCGGGCTCGCCGAACGGGTGCCCCGGACGGTCTTCAAGGTCGCCCCGGGCATCGACCACGCGGTGCTGCCGGCCGGGGCGGAGGCCGAGTGGGTCAGCGTCGACGGCGACCTGGTCGAGGCGGCCGTCTGGTGCGGCCCGCTCGCCGACGTACCCCGCCGGGCGACGGTGCTGGCCGGCCCGGTGGCCCACGACCTCACCGGCCCCGGGACGGGCCGGGCACCGGTCGGCCCGGTCCGCCGCTACCTGTACGACCCGGACGGCGCGGTGGTCCGCTCCCACCTGGTCGCCCAGTTCGCCGACACCGTCGACGGCACCCTCGCCGACCCGGAGATCGCGTACGTCTACGCCGACCGCGCCGTGCCGACCCCGTACGCCCGCTGTCTGGAGGTGGTCGACGTGCTGCCGTTCTCGCTCAAGCGGCTCCGCGCCCTACTCCGGGACCGGGCGGTCGGCCGGGTGGAGATCCTGAAGCGCGGTTCCGCGCTGGAACCGGAACGGCTCCGCCGCGACCTGCGGCTGAGCGGTCCGGAGTCAGCCAGCCTGGTGCTCACCCGGGTCGCCGACGCGCCGACCGTGCTGCTCTGCCACCCGGTCCGCTGACCGTCCCCCGATCGGGTCCTCCCCCGCACGTTTGACCGGGGCGGATGGCAGGGATTCCGGTGCTGGCGACGCGACCGTCACAGGGCGGACGGACAGCCGTCGCCGGGCGGGCGGACAGCCGTCGCGTCGCACGGCGGACGGACAGCGGAGGAGCTGCGGACCATGGACCTCAAACTCGAGATCGTCGTACTGCCGGTGAGCGACGTCGACCGGGCCAAGGAGTTCTACACCCGGCTCGGCTTCCGGGAGGACATCGACTTCGCCGGCCCGGACGGCTTCCGGGTCGTCCAGTTCACCCCGCCCGGCTCGACCGCCTCGATCACCATCGGCAGCGGGATCACCGACGCCACGCCCGGCTCGGCCCAGGGCGTCCACCTGGTCGTCGACGACATCGACGCGGCCCGGGCGAAGCTCGTCGCCCGGGGGATCGAGGTGAGCGAGGTCTTCCACGACGCCGATGGCGCGTTCCACCACGCCGGCGACCGCAACCGGATCGCCGGCCCGGATCCGGAGCGGAAGTCGTACGCGTCGTTCCTGTCGTTTGAGGACCCGGACGGCAACGGTTTTGTCCTCCAGGAGGTCACCAGCCGGATGCCGGGACGGATCAGCCACGTCGTCTACGACTCCCGGGAGCAGCTGACCGCAGCGTTGCGCGACGCCTCCGACGCACACGGCCGGTACGAGGCGGAACTCGGCCACGAGGACCCCGACTGGCCGACCTGGTACGCCGACCACATGGCCCGGGCGGCCGGTCTCGACAACTGACCGCCCTACTGGTCCGGTCAGTGCCGTTCCGGCGGAGCAGGCGTGTCGTGGAAGGCGCGGTTCAGAGCAACGGCTGGGCCAGACGGCGGGTCTCGATCCCGGCGATCAGCTGCCGCATGCCCGGCACGTCCGTCCAGTCCTCCCACTCATGGTCGACGACCACGGGCCCGTTCAGCCGCTGCAGGATGATCCGCGAGTCGTTGAACAGGAGCACGCCATCGGCTGGATAGTGGGCGAAGAAGGTCAGCGCCGACCGAATCATCACCCGGGCCGCTTCGTCACGTGCATCGGGGGTCGCCCGGTTCGAGAGCCGGTACGTCGCGGTGACCCGGTGTGTGAACCCGAGCATCTCGGCGACCGGGGCCGGATCATCCGGATCATCCCGGTAGGCGGTCACGTCGAGGGCACCCCGTCGGACGTAGTTACCTGAGATCTCACCGCCGGTCGCGTTCGCCATGAACGAGAGAAGCTCTTCGGTGGTGACATCCGCAGAGGCGTACAGCACGTATTCCAATGCCATGAGGAGGCGTCCAACCCACTAGTCGAACGGATAGAACTGGATAACTTCGCCATCTTTGATGACCTTGATCTCCTGTAGCCCTTCGATAGGCTTACGCCGTAGTATCTCCGCGATTTCCTCTGCAGAACGCGGACAGTCGTCGAGGTTCAGGATGATCCGATCAGCCTGCCCATCGGCTACTTTCCGGCTGATCCCCTTGCGAATCTGGTCGAGCTTATCGGAATCCGGAGCGAAACAGTCGAAATATTCTCCTTCAATTTTGTAGTCCGGCTCCTTGCCGTTCGGTTTGGGAGGCGGATTCTGCTCGACGTCGTAGCCGTTCTCAGCGAGGGTGTCGGCCGATTCGTTCTCCCGGCGCAGCCCTCGGTCCTTCTTCCTGGTCGGGTGCGCCTCGGTCCGTTCGCCGCGCGGCTTGGCGTTGGGGTCGGGTTTCTTCGAAGGGTTGGTGGTGCCCTTCCCACCTCCTTTGCCGAGTCCTCGGCGCAACCGTTCCAGGATCTTCTTCAGGGCCGCGACGAGTTCGTCGAGGCGACCGACAAGAGATGCGAACTTCCGCAGGCTGCTCAACAGGGCGCGCAGCCAGCGGGCTATTTTCGCACCCCAGGAGGCGATGAGGGTGGCGGCCTGCTCCACCACCACCGGGGCGGCGAACCCACCGGTGGCCAGCAGTTCGGCGGCGTAGACCACGAGTCTGGAGACCAGCGCGGCGATCGCGTCCCGGACCATCGTCCGCACTCCGGCGATCAGCTGACCCGCGCTCTCGGTTGCGACAGCCATCGTGTCGGCGGCCTTGGCGAGGCCGGAGATCGCGTCCTGCTGCTCCTTCGCCCACGCGCGGTAGGCGTCCCCGGCACTACCCGTCCAGTCGGAGACGTCCATCCGGACCTGCTGGGCGAGATCCGCGGTGCTCTCCCGCAGTGAGCCGGCCACGTTGCGCCAGGTCTGGGCGTACGCGGCGATCTGCGCCGGGTCACCGGCCAGCCAGTCCAGCGCCTCGCTCAACGGTTTGACGTGTTCGATCAACCAGGCGATGCCGTACTGCAGCAGGACACCGGCCGGGTCGCTGACCAGGGCGAGAGCGTCCAACCCGGCGCTGACGCCGCCGAGGATGCCGTCGACCCAGCTGCCGTTCTCGATGCCCTGGATGAGCAGTTCGATGTCCTCGGCGATCCAGATTCCGGACCACGGACTCGGCGAGACGTTCTCCGGCGTCGCCACCAGCGGGTTGACGCTCATCGCGGCCCTCGGATCCGGTCGAGTTTGGCCGAACTGGCCTCGTCGGTCGCCCGGTAGTCGTCAGCTGCCGAACGCACCCGTCCGCCGGTGTCCCGCACCGACTGCACCGCCGCCTCGATGCCGTCCGTCAGGACCGACTGCAGACGCCCGAGCAGCATCGGCACGATCACGCAGAGCCGGCCGTACGCCTCGGGTCCCGGCGTGGTCGTGTCGCCGGCCTGCTTGGCCGTCGCCAGATCGTCCGCCACCTGGTCGAGGTGGCCGGCGTGCGCGCGGAGATCGGCGGCGGTGACCCGGAATTCGTCACCGGCGGCCATGGCCGCTTCCGTCGTCCGGCACGATTCGGCTGGTGAACGACGCGACCACGGCCCGGCCGGTCTCGTTGTCGGTGCCGACGGTCTCCTCGGTGACCCGGGCGACCTGGGCGGCCAGCTCCGTCGTCGCCTGCCGCAACACGGCGAGGATCTGCTCCGCGGTCCGGTCCGCCGGCTGACGGCGGATCCTCTCGTCCAGCCGCAGGCCGGTGACCGCACCCGACGATCCGACCGTCATCTCGACCAGCCCGTCATCGCTGTGCACGGTCACGGTCAACGCCGACACCCGCTGGGACAGCTCACGGGTCTGCCGCAGCCGCTCCGCCAACCCCGACTCCCAGTTGTCGACCCAGCGTTCGGCGGCGTCGAGGTCCTCGTCCCCCAGCACGGTCACCCCTTCCGAACGTCAGCCATCGGCCGACATCGAACCCTGGTGAGACGGATGCTATCGCCGGGACGCAACGCCCAGGCTCCGCCGCCGGCCGCCATCGCGGCCGGATCTCCGGGGACGACCGACCGGCAGGGCCCGCCGGTGCCGACCCCGGCACGGGCGGCGGTAGGGTACGGCCGTGGCGGGCAAGGGGACTCCGGCGACCGCGCTGCTGACCCGGCAGCGGGTGCCGCACACGCTGCACCCGTACGACGTCGCCCCGGACACCCCGAACTACGGTGCCGAGGTGGCCGCCGCGCTCGGCGTACCGCCGGAACGGGTCTTCAAGTCGCTGGTCGCCGAGGTCGACGGCGGGTTGACCGTGGCGGTCGTACCGGTCACCGGCGAACTGGACCTCAAGTCGCTGGCCTCGGCGGTGGGTGGCAAGCGGGCCGCGCTGGCCGACCGCGCCCTGGCCGAGCGGACCACGGGCTACGTCCGGGGTGGAATCAGCCCGCTCGGCCAGCGCAAACGACTGCCCACCGTGGTCGACGCCTCCGCCGAGCGGTTCGCCACGGTCTACGTCTCGGCCGGTCGCCGGGGTCTCCAACTGGAGATCAGCCCGGCGGACCTGATCCGGCTCACCGCCGCGCGCACCGCACCGCTGGCCACCGCCGGCTGAGACCGCCGGTTCTCCAGGCCCTCGTCGTCACGGACGGCCCGTGGTCGTCACGGACGGGCCCGCGCCGCACCGCGCCCTATCCACCCCCGCCGGCCCGGTGTCTCCCGCCCGGGATGTCGGCCACGTTGCCGAATTGTTATCGCCTCCAACAAACTCATCGCCGTGGTTCTCTTGCCCCGGTGACCTCGGGCGCCATACGTTGCCGGACACAACAAAAGTGAGGCGGACCGACGGCCACCCATCCGGGGCGTCGGTCCGATCGGGGTACCACCGCACAGCCCGACCTGAGACACCACCCACCCCGAAAGGACCCGTGCAATGCGCAGAGGGATCCTCACCATCGCCGCAGTCGGCCTGCTGACCACGGGTGGCCTCGCCGCCTGTGGCGACGACTCCGGCAGCGGCGGTGAGACCGCGAAGCCGAAGATCGGCGTCATCCTTCCGGACAGCGCCTCCTCCGACCGCTGGGAGACCGCGGACCGCAGGTACCTGGAGGCCGCGTTCAAGGCCGCCGGCGTCGACTACACGATCCAGAACGCCCAGAACGACAAGGCGCAGTTCCAGACCATCGCCGAGCAGATGATGACCAACGGCGTGAACGTGCTCATGATCGTCAACCTGGACTCCGGCACCGGCAAGGCGGTCCTGGACAAGGCCAAGAGCCAGGGCGTGCTGACCATCGACTACGACCGGCTGACCCTGGGCGGCTCGGCGGAGTACTACGTCAGCTTCGACAACGTGAAGGTCGGCCAACTCCAGGGCGAGGGCCTGGTCAAGTGCCTGACCGAGAAGAACGTCCAGAACCCCGTCATCGCGACGCTGAACGGCGCCGAGACCGACAACAACGCCACGCTGTTCAAGAACGGCTACGAGGGCGTGCTCAAGGCCAAGTACGACGCCAAGGAGTACGTCAAGGGCCCGGACCAGTGGGTGCCCGGCTGGGACGGTGCCCAGGCGACCACCATCTTCGAGCAGATGGTGACCCAGCAGAACGGCAAGATCGACGGTGTGCTCGCCGCGAACGACACGCTGGGCAACTCGGCCATCTCGATCCTGAAGAAGAACAAGCTGAACGGCAAGGTCCCGGTGACCGGCCAGGACGCCAGCGTGCAGGGCCTGCAGAACATCCTCGCCGGCGACCAGTGCATGACCGTCTACAAGGCGGTCAAGCAGGAGGCCGACGCCGCCGCCGAACTGGCGATCGCGCTGGCCAAGGGCGAGCGGAAGCAGACCAGCCAGACGGTGAAGGACCCGCAGGGCAACCGGGACGTCCCGTCGGTGCTGCTCGAACCGAAGGCGATCTACAAGGACAACGTCAAGGACGTCGTCGCGGACGGCTACGTCACCAAGGACGAGCTCTGCGCCGACAAGTTCGCCACCCTCTGCACCGAGGCCGGCATCAGCTGATCCTCCGATGATGTCGGCCCAGCCGGCCCGCTGACAGGCGGCGCCGCCGGTGTGCACCCACACCGGTGGCGCCGCTCGTCCGGATCCCCGTCGGTCGCGACGCGTCGGCACAGGCCACCCACGCCCGCCGTCGGCGCGCCCCAACGGCGGGACCACGATCGACCGGACCCCTGACCGGACCCGCGATCGGACACCCCCTTGCGAAGGAGACCACCGTGTCCGCGACACCCCTGCTGGAGCTGCGCGGGATCGACAAGAGTTTCGGTCCCGTACAGGTCCTGCGCGCCGTCGACCTCACCGTGCACGCGGGCGAGGTCACCGCACTCGTCGGCGACAACGGCGCCGGCAAGTCCACCCTGGTCAAATGCATCAGCGGCATCCATCCGCCGGACGGCGGTGAGGTCATCTTCGACGGTCGACCGGTGCACATCAACAGCCCCCGGGACGCCGCCAGCCTGGGCATCGAGGTCGTCTACCAGGATCTCGCGCTCTGCGACAACCTCGACATCGTGCAGAACATGTTCCTCGGTCGGGAAAAGCGCCGCGGTCTCGTCCTGGACGACCCCACCATGGAGCAGATGGCCGCCGATACCCTGGCCGGCCTCTCCGTCCGTACCGTGAAGTCCCTGCGCCAGCACGTCTCCAGCCTCTCCGGCGGGCAACGCCAGACCGTCGCGATCGCCAAGGCGGTGCTCTGGAACAGCCGGGTCGTCATCCTCGACGAGCCGACCGCCGCGCTCGGCGTCGCGCAGACCGCCCAGGTCCTCGAACTCGTACGCCGGCTCGCCGACAACGGGCTCGCGGTGGTGCTGATCTCGCACAACATGAACGACGTCTTCGCCGTCTCCGACCAGATCGCCATGCTCTACCTCGGACAACTGGTCGCCCAACTGCGGACCAGCGAGGTCACCCACGCCCAGGTGGTCGAGCTGATCACCGCCGGCCGCAGTGGCGGCCTCGGCCTCACCGGGGAGAACGGCAACGGTAACGGCACCAACGGCGGTGCCGAGCACACCGGTGACGGCGACGGCGCCGCCCCGGACGACACCCCTCCCACCGCGACGACCGCAGGAGCCGACAGATGAGCACCCCCACCACGATCGGGGCGAAGCCGGCCGACGTGCCGGCCGCTCCGGCCCCCACGGTCGGCGGCCACCTCCGGAACTACCTGGCCCGGGTACGCGGTGGCGACATGGGCGCCCTGCCGGCGGTCCTCGGGTTGCTCGTGCTCTGCCTGATCTTCTCCACCCTGCACGACAACTTCTTCACCGAGGGCAACTTCGCCAACCTCTTCACCCAGGGCGCCGCGACCACGGTGATCGCGATGGGCCTCGTCTTCGTCCTGCTGCTCGGCGAGATCGACCTCTCGGCCGGCTACGCCAGCGGAGTCTGCGCCGCCGTACTGGCCCAGATGGTCACGCTGCGCGGCTTCCCCTGGTACGTCGCCGTACTCGCCGCGATCGTCACCGGCGTGGTCATCGGCCTGGTCATCGGGCTCCTGGTAGCGAAGGTCGGCATCCCGTCCTTCGTGGTCACCCTCGCCGCCTTCCTCGGCTTCCAGGGTGTTGTCCTGCTGCTCATCAAGGGCGGCACCAACGTCTCGGTGCACGACGAGGTGATCCGGGCCATCGAGATCCGCAACATGCCGGTCTGGCTCGGCTGGAGCCTGGCGGCGCTCGGGATCGGCGGCTACGCACTGGCGCAACTGCTCCGCTACCGCAACCGCACCGCACGCGGGCTGGCCGTGGAGCCGCTCGCGATCGTGCTGGCCCGGATCGGTGGACTGGCGCTGATCGCCGGGATCGCCGTCCACATCCTCAACCTGGAACGCGGGCACAACCGGCTCATCTCGCTGCGGGGCGTACCGATCGTCGTACCGATCATCATCGTGCTGCTGGTCGTCTGGACCTTCGTCCTGCACCGGACCGCGTACGGCCGGCACATCTACGCGGTCGGCGGCAACCGCGAGGCGGCCCGTCGGGCCGGCATCAACGTGGACCGGATCCGCATCTCGGTGTTCGTCATCTGCTCCTCGATGGCCGCGGTCGGTGGCATCATCGCGGCCAGCCGGGGCGGTTCGGTCGATGCCAACACCGGCGGAAGCAACGTCCTGCTCTACGCTGTCGGCGCGGCGGTGATCGGTGGCACCAGCCTGTTCGGAGGCAAGGGACGGGTGCTGGACGCGGTGCTCGGTGGCGCCGTGATCGCGGTCATCGACAACGGCATGGCTCTGATGAACGTCAGCTCCGGGGTCAAGTTCGTCTTCACCGGTCTGGTGCTGCTGGCCGCCGCCAGCGTCGACGCGCTGTCCCGACGCCGAGCCACCGCGACCGGTAACCGATAAGGGGAACGATGCGCGCGGGGCCGAGTCAGGAGGAGATTCGACGGCAGAATCTCGGCGCCCTGCTGCGGTACGTCCACGTGCACGGTGCCACCTCCCGCGCGGAGCTGACCACCGCGCTCGGCCTCAACCGGAGCACCATCGGCGCGCTCACCGCCGAGCTCGCCGCCGCTGGCCTGGTCAGCGAGCAGGCCCCCCGGGAGACCGGCCGGGCCGGACGACCGTCGCTGGTCGTCCGGCCCGAGTCGGCCCGGGTCTTCGCGTACGCGTACAGCATCGAGGTGGACCGACTCCGCGCGGCCCGGATCGGGCTGGGTGGCGTGGTACTGGACCGGCGACAGGCCGACCGGCCTCCGGGTCTGCGCCCGGCGGAGGCGCTGCCGGTGCTGACCGGCTTCCTGAAGGAGATGCACCAGGCGGTCGCCGACGGCTCCGTCCACGTCGGCAGCGGTGTCGCCGTCGGCGGTCGACTGCGTCAGTCGGAGCATCGGCCGCCGGGGAGCACCCACCCGGCAACCACCGGAGCCGTACCCACGGCACGCCAACCGGAACAGGACGGCGGCTGTCCGACCCGCCCCGGCACCGCCGTACCCACGGCACGCCAACCGGACCAGGACGGCGGTCGCGGCGACCGGCCGGAGCCGCCGCCCCCGCTGGAGGCCGTACTCGGTGAGGCGCTCTCCGCCGACCGGCCGCTCCTGATCAGCAACGCCGCCGACGCCAGCGCCGTCGCCGAACACGTCCGCGGCGCCGCCGCCGGCTACGACAACGTCGTCTTCCTGCACCGGGACATCGGCATCGACGCCGGCATCATCGTCGGCGGCCGTCGGCTGACCGGCCAGGGCGGGTACGCCGGCGAGGTCGGCCACATGGTGGTCCAACCGGGCGGCCGGCCCTGCCGGTGCGGCTCGTACGGCTGCTGGGAGACCGAGATCGGCGAGCACGCCCTGCTGCAGGCCGCCGGGCGGGGCGACGCCGTCGGCCGGGACGCGGTCGCCCGGGTGATCGACGCGGCGTCCCGGGGGGACGCGAACGCACAGGCGGCGGTCCGACAGGTCGGCGACTGGCTCGGGTTCGGGGTGGCGAACCTGGTGAACGTCTTCAACCCCGGTGTGGTCATCTTCGGCGGCACCCTCCGGGACGTCTACCTCGCCGCCGCCGCCCGGGTACGGAGCCGGCTCAACTCGATGGCCCTGCCGGCGCCCCGGGAGCAGGTACGACTCCGTACCCCGCAACTCGGCGAGGACGCGGCCCTGGTCGGTGCCGCCGAACTCGCCTTCGAACACCTCCTCGCCGACCCCCTCGGCTGAAAGGAAGGGACACCAGCGGTCTCCACCACGTTCGCTGGCCGCTGGCGCCGGCGGCCAGCACCCGAAGGGGCGCCTGCCAGTCAGGCCGACCATCGGGGTCGACGACCGTGCAGGCGCCGGCGGCTCGCGTACCAACTCCGACGGTACGGATCGGTCAGGAATTAGGAGGCGCTATAGCCGTTGAAGTAGTGAACTCCGTCGTGGGCGGTGTCGCCCGGCGCCGTTCTCCGGTTGGTGCTGAACCAGAGCTTGTCCCCGCCGGCGACTCCGACGCCCTCTATCTCGAAGAGGTCAGGGTACGCGCTGGAGGTGATTCGGAAAGACAGGTTGTCGTCCGCTCGTATCGTGCCGGAGGCGGAAGAGATGTTCCGGTAGACAAGCACAATGCTGACGTTCTTGTTGGTCAGCGGGTAATACAGGGTGTTGCCGTAGTAACCGATTCCCTGGGTCGTGTACGAGGTGATGTTGGCGACAGGGCTGCCGTTGACCAGTGCGTCCTCGATGTTCAGGTAGAACGAGTTGGTCACGTTGATCGTGCCGCTGGTTGCGTTCAGCGGAAGTGAGCCCCGGTAGAAGGTTCGGCCGCTCTTGAAGAGGAAGTTTATGTTGCTGGCATCCTTGCTGGTGATCTTTACGCCAGACATGGCCTTGTTCGCGCCATTGTGTTTGATCGTGTAGTTGCCCACCTTGTAGTACGTGGTTCCTACGTACCTGAGTTTCACCAGGCTGGTGCTGTCGGCGTTCATGGTGACGACGAACATGTAATAGTTGTCGCCAGTTGAGCTCAGCACGATGTCATTGGCATGACCGAGATAATTCGCGTAGGTTTGCCCGGTGTCGCCGTTGCTCATGAGCGTCGTGGTTCCGTCGCTCATCTTGGTGCGGTAGATGACCGCCGCGGTGCCGGCATCGTTGATCTTCGCGGAGTAGGTGTAGGTGGAACCCACGGCAAATCCCTGTGCGGAGTAGCAGCTGTTCGCGTTGCCGAGCGTCGCGACGTCGGCGTACGTGTTGTAGTATTCCGCGCCAGCTGTGATCAGCAGGTGCGAGGCGTTGTTGTTCTTCAGCGTTGCGTTGAGGTTGCCCTTGGCGCCCGCGGCGAAGTCCTGGTACGTGCCGGCGTAGCCGCTGTTGTAGTAGACCCGGGCGGTCTTGCTGGAGCGGTTCCAGGCCGAGGCGGCGTTGTTCTTGACGCAGGTGCCCTGCCCGTTGCCGGGGCCTTTGAAGTCGTAGCAGGAAGGTTGGCTGGTGCCGTAGTCGTCGACCGAGGTGGTGAAGTCGGAGACGGAGCCGGCCTCGTCGCTGTTGTAGTAGTAGCAGAACTCGCCGCTGTCGCAGACGCCGTCGCGGGCAGCCGCCGCCGCAGCCGCCGCCGGTGAGGCGATGACCAAGGTCGGTGCCGCAAGCGCCAGGGTCGTGGCGACAGCGGCGACGGTGGCCGCCATAACGGATGCCGGCAGTCCTGACCGCCACCGCGAGCGTGTACGGGCTGTTCCGGAATCATCTTGTTCGATCATGGCGCCGACCCTGGCACAGCGACTCGGCCGTGTCACCAGCCATCGATGCGACTTGAGTAAATATTGAGGTATGGCGACCAATGAGCCAGCGGTGGCCACGGTCACCGATGGCTCGTTGGCTGACCAACGCGCGATTCAGCAGCTCCGTCGGCGTCGATGAGCTCGACGTCGTCAGCGGCGGCCCGCCCGATCGGACCCGGATGTCGGTCCAGTTCCCGCCAGACCGGCATGAGGAACGGCAGCAGGGTCACCGCCAGGTACGCCGCCCCGAACACCACGGCCGCACCGGTCAGCCCGAGCCCGGTCACCGCCAGCCCGCCGAGCAGCCCGCCGAGCGGGATACCGGCCCAGGCGGCGGCCTGGGTCAGCCCGAGCACCCGGGCCCGTAGCGACGCGGGAATCCGTTCGTAACTGACCGCACCGAGGATCGGGTTGATCGCGGCGATCGACAGCCCGGCCACGAACGACACCGTGTACACCGCCCAGAGCGGATCCAGGAAGGCGAGTGCCACGAACCGGGGCGCACCGGCGAGCAGGAAACCCACCGCGAAGATCGCATACCTCGGCACCTTCGGGGCAACGGCGGTGAAGACCACGTTGCCGAGCACCGCGCCGGTCGCGAAGGTCGCGCTCAGCAGTCCGAGCGCGACCGACGAGCCGACCACCTCGGCCGCCCAGACCGGGGCGATGATCCCGCCGTACGCGGCGTCGGCCAGGTTGGTGACGAACAGCAGCAGCACGATGCCGTGGATCAGCGGTTCCCGCCGCAGGTAGCGGAGCCCGACCCGGAGCGCCGCCAGGTACGACTCCCGCCCCGGCCCATCGTCGTGCCCGTCCGGGGCGTCGACTTTAGACACCGCCTCGCCCGACCGCCACCGTCCCGCCACCGTCACCGCCAGCACCGCCGCCCCGACCGCGAAGGTCGCGGCGTCGAGCAGCAGCACGGTCGGCGCGTCCAGTACGGCGATCAGCAGGCCGGCCAGTGGCGCACCGAGCAGCGTGGCGAGCCGGTGCAGTCCGTCGTGCACGCTGGTCGCCCGGGTCATCGACATCCCGGCCGCCTCGACCGTCTCCGGGAAGATCACCCGTTTGGCGTTGTCCCCGAAGCCGCGCAACGTCCCGGCCACCGCCACCAGCCCGACGAGCGTGCCGAAGTGCAGCAGGCCGGCGAGGTGCAGCAACGGGATCGCCGCGACGGCGGCTCCGCTGGCGACGTCGGCGCCGATGCTGACCCGGCGGGCGCCGAGCCGGTCGATCAGCGGCCCGCCCAGGGCACAGACCAGGACGTACGGCAGTGTCTCGGCGAACGCCACGACGCCGGTACGACTCGCGCTGCCGGTGCTGACCAGGGTGAACCAGGGCAGCGCGACCATGCTCATCCGGCTGCCGGTCAGCGACACCACCTCGGCGACCAGCAACCCGACCAGTGGCCGCCGGTTCCTACCGGCCCGCCGGTCCATCCGACCCCGGTCGCTACCCATCGGTCTCACGCCCCTCGGGAGCATCGGGACCGTCAGCCTCGCCCCCGCCGGTCACATCCGCCGGCCCCCGCCCGGGGAAGGACATCAGCTGCGCCTGTACGACGTACGGCCGGGCGTCCGCTGGTGCCGCCACATCCGGATCGTCCCGACGGTAGCGGCCGAGTACCTCGTGCAAGGCGTCGTACAGCTCACCGGCCTCGTCCGGGGTCAGCCGGAACCGCCAGTCGCTGAGGGTCGACTTCCCCCGCCACTCCTCCGGGGTTTCGACCACCTCGTTGAGCCAGCGGTCGACCCGGTCGGCGTAGAGCGCCGCGACCGCCCGCATGTAGGTCTCGGCTTCGGCCGCCGCAGCCTGCCCGACCTCGTTTTCCAGGATGGTGCCCCGGTGCACCGCCCGCCACCACCGTTCCCGGCCGGAGCCGCGCCCCGCCTCCTCGGTCACGAAGCCGTACTGGGCGAGTTGCCGCAGGTGGTAGCTGGTGCTGCCGGTGGACTGCCCGAGCCGTTGGGCGAGGCTGGTGGCGGTCGCCGGCCCCTCCTCCCGCAGCAGGTTGATCATCCGTACCCGCAACGGATGCGCGAGACCCCGCAGCGACGTCGGATTGAGCCGCACATCATCACTAGACATGTTTGCAAAGATATCTTCGCAGAGACTTCTTTGCAATCCTGGGCCGATGGGACCCGACCGGCCGAACCGCCGCCGAACCGCCGGATCAGTCCTGATCCACCCCGTGCCAGGAACGCCACAGCGCCGCGTACGAACCACCGGCGGCGACCAGCTCGGCATGCGGCCCCAGCTCGGTGATCCGGCCGTCCTCGACCACCGCCACCCGGTCCGCGTCGTGCGCCGAGTGCAGCCGGTGCGCGATCGCGACCACGGTACGACCCCGCAGCACCGCCGCGAGCGACCGCTCCAGATGCCGGGCCGCCCGGGGGTCGATCAGCGACGTCGCCTCGTCCAGCACCAGGGTGTGCGGGTCGGCCAGCACCAGCCGGGCCAACGCCAACTGCTGGGCCTGGGCGGCGGAGAGCGGATGCCCCGCCGAGCCGACCACCGTCGCCAACCCCTCCGGCAACTCCTCCGCCCAGTCGAGCGCGTCGACCGCGGCCAGCGCGCTCCGTACCTGGGCCTCGGAAGCCGCCGGCCGCACCATGGTCAGGTTGTCGCGCAGCGTACCGATGAACACGTGGTGTTCCTGGGTGACCAGCGCGACCTCGGTCCGGAGCTGGTCCGGTGACAGCTCCGTCAGCGGCACCCCGCCGACCGCAACCGAGCCGGTACGCGGCTGGTGGATGCCGGCGAGCAGCCGACCGAGTGTCGACTTGCCGGCCCCGGACGGACCGACCATGGCGAGCGTCTCTCCGGCGCGCAGCTCCAGGCTGACCCCGTGCAGCACGTCCCGCCCCTCCTGGTAGGCGTACCGCACATCCCGGACCACCAGCGGCGGCGGCACGGACGTACGGGCCCCGACCCTCCCCACCAGAAGGTCCCCGACGCTCTCCATCCTCGGACGGGGCAGACGACACCCCGAGCAGCCGCGCCAGCGACGCCCCACCCACCTGCACCTCGTCCAACCAGGAGAGCAGCCGGTCGATCGGATCCATCAACTGCTGCACGTACAGGGTCGCGGCGGTGACCTCGCCGAGGCTGACCCAGCCCCGCAGATAGAACCACCCACCGCAGAGCAGCGTCGCGACGACCGGCAGCAGGTACCCGAGCTCGGCGAGCGGGAAGAAGACGGTACGCAGCCACATCGTGTACCGCTCGGCGGCGTACGACCGGGCGATGTGGGCGTCGGTACGGGCCCGGCGGCGGCGCTGCTGGCCGAGCACCTCGGTGCTGCGCGACCCCTCCACCGTCTCGCTGATCCCGTCGGTGATGTCCGCGTACGCGGCGCTCTCCGCCAGGTAGCCGGGACCGGCCCGGTGCAGGTACCAGCGGGTGGCGAACCAGAACAGCGGCACCGAGACCAGACCGGGCAACAGCAGCAACGGGCTGGTCAGCACGATCGCACCGACGACCAGGAGGGCGGTGACCACCGCGATCAGCGTCTCCGGCACCGCGAACCGGACCGACCGGGAGAGGGCGGCGACGTCCCGGGTGGTCCGGGTCAGCAGATCACCGGTGCCGGCACGCTCCACCGTGGAGAGTGGGATGGCGAGGATCCGGTCGACGAACTCCTCACGCAGCTCGGCCAGCACCCGCTCGCCGAGCCGGGCCGAGGCGAAGTGCGCGAACCGGATCAGCACCGCCTGGGCCAGCACGAAGCCGGCGATCGCCATCGCCACCCGGTCGACGGTGACGCTGGTCGTACCGGCGGACACCCGCTCCACCAACTCGCCGAGGAGTCGGGGCGCGGCGAGTCCGGTGACCGCGGCCAACGCGTGCAGCCCGAGGACCGCGGCGAGCCCGCGCGGATGCCGGCGGAACAGCGTCCGGGCGTAGCGTCGGACCTGCGCCGCGTCGGCGACCGGCAACGTGGGGCGCTGCCCCGCCATCATTCCTCCTCGGCCCGGGTCACCGTGGCGGCGTACCGGGGCTCGTTCGCCAGCAGTTCGCGGTGCGTACCCTCGGCCACCGCCTTGCCGTCCTCGACGAAGACCACGTGGTCGGCCCGGTCCAGCACCAGCGGGCTGGTCGTGCAGACCACGGTGGTCCGGCCACGCCGGGCCGGGCCGAGCCGCTGTGCGATCCGCGCCTCGGTGTGCGCGTCGACCGCACTGGTCGGTTCGATCAGGATCAGCGTCTCCGGGTCGGCGACCAGGGCCCGGGCCAGCCGCAGCCGCTGCTGCTGGCCGCCGGAGAACTCCCGGCCGCGCTCGGCGACCTGGCCGGCGGCGAGCCCGCCGGGCAGCGCCTCGACGATGTCGGTGGCGCTGGCCGCGGTCAACGCCGCCTCGACGGCCGCCACGTCGGCGGTGTCGTGCGGGTCCAGCTCGGCGCGCAGCGCCCCGGAGAAGAGCCGCGCGCCGTTGTCGGCCACCATGATCCGGCGCCGGACCGTCGCCAGCGCCAGCTCCCGCAGGGGTACGCCGTGCAGCGTCGCGTCGCTGTCGACGTACCGGCCGAGACGGTCGGCGATCTCGACGGCGTCGGCGGGTACCGCGGCGGCCAGGGCGGTCAACCGGCCCGGCCGGACGGTGACTCCGGACTCGATGTCGACCAGCTCGCCGGGGCCGTCCGGCACGGTGGCCGGTCGGGCCGGTTCGGTGACCTCCCGAGCCAGCCGCAGCAGTGCGACGACCCGGCGGGCCGAGACGTGTCCCCGGACGATCCGGTCGATCATCTCGCTCACGGTGCGCAGCGGGCCGACCAGGTAGACGGTGTAGCCGTAGAAGGAGACGAGCTGCCCGACGGTGATCTCGCCACGCAGCGCGAACCGGGCGCCGAGCCAGGTGACCAGCACCAGGAAGACGCCGGGGAGCAGCACCTGCGCCGACTCCAGCAGCGCCTCGACCCGGGCCACCCGGATTCCGTCGCCGCGCAGCGTCTGCGACTCGGCGCGGTAGCGGGCCGCGAAGACCGCCTCACCGCCGACACCGCGCAGCACCCGCAGCCCGGAGACGATGTCGCTGGCCCGGGTGGTGAGGGTCGCCTGCTGGTCGCGGTACGTCTCCTGCCGGCGGTGCAGCGGTCGGATCAGCAGCCCGACGATCACCATCAGCGCCGGTACGCCGAGCAGCACCACCAGCCCGAGCGGGACCGAGGTGGCGAGCAGGATCGCCATGATGGTGCCGATCGCAAAGATCGAACCGGTGCCCCGGGAGAGGATGTCGAGCGCCCCGCCGATGTGGCTGATGTCGGCGGTGCCGATGCTGACCACCTCACCGGTGGCGAGCCGTTTCGGCAGCGTCGCTCCGAGCTGGTTGGCCTTGTCGATGGTGAGCTGCACCGTCCGGTACGCCCCGGCCAGGTAGTTGTAGACCGCGAACCGGTGCCGGATGATCCCGGCGACCGCCTGCCCGACCCCGACCGCGAGCAGCACCAGTGCCCAGCGCAGCAGCGCGTCGGCGTCCCGCCCGACGATCCCGGCGTCGATCGCCTTACCGAGCACGGCCGGCATCAGCGCCTGGCCGACGTACGAGACCACGGCCAGCGCCATGCCGGCGGCGAGCGTGGGCCAGATCCGGGCGGCGTGCCAGAGCAGGAACCTGGTCGCCGACCGGTGGTCCGGCCTGCCGGGATCGGGTACGGGTAAGGAGCGCATCGCCCGCGACGCTATGACCCGGTCGCCACGATCGCCACCGGTTTTCCCTACTCATCCGGACCGGGCAGCCCGCCGCACCGGGGACTCGGCCGACGCTGTCCCGCCCCGTTCAGCCGAGGCTGGCGAACGGCTTCGGCGGACGTCCGTCGACGTAGGTCATCAGGGTGTTGTCGGCGATGCCCAGCCGGGTGTCCGGCCAGTCCTCCTCGAACCAGCGCAGGTAGCCGAAGAACCGCTCGTCGCCGACACACCTGCCGACCAGCCAGCCGAACAGTTTCCCCACCTCGGGGCAGTCCTCGGGATGGACGGCCCACCGACAGGTCAGCCCCCAGCGTCGGCCGTACCGGTCCTCGTGCAGGTCGAACGCGGAGACAGCGGCTCCGCCGATCTTGCTGGTCCCTGCCTGGACCAGGTCCCACACCGGTCGCGGCCGGTCCTCGTACACCCAGTCGCCGCGCTCGTCCTCGACGGGCCGTCCGTCGTCGCCGATGACGATCTCGGGGAACGTGGTGATGATGGTGAGCCGTTCGGGCCGGGAACCGAGACCCAGGTGCCAGCGGAGTTCGGCGACCTCGTCGTCGGTCAGCTCGCACCGCAGGTCCATCGACACCATGAACTCGTACATGTCCGCCACGCCGGCACCCTACCGATCCGGTACGACCGGTCCGGGGTGCCGGCGACCAGCCGCGCTAACTCCGCCGGGCCCGGTGGTTGGCGTGTTTGCGGGCGGCGAACTCGTACGCCTCGCGGAGCAGTTCGCGGACCTCGGGCAGGCTCGTCGTACCCGGGTTGACCACGCAGACCCAGTACTGGGACGCGTACTCGGGGTGCGGCATCAGCACGTCGGTGGCGGCGTAGTCGACGCCGGTCCGCCACGCGCCACGCTCGTCGCGTTCGGTGGGCGGGGTGCCGAACCGGGCGACGTACCCCGCCTTGGTCAGCCCCAGGTTGAGCCGGTAGGTGTCGGGTCGGTCGAGGTGGGAGACGCTGTCGTACCGGTCGCCCGTGACGATCGTCGCGAACGGCATCTGCCGTTCCGGCGGCAGGTCACGGTCGGGGTCGTAGAGGAAGAACAGGTCACCGGCGGCTTCCAGGACGTTGACCCCCTGGTAGGTGTCGCGGATGTGGCGGGTCATCTCGTCAGCGTTCATACCTTCAATCGTTTCATTGAACTCCTTTGTGAGAGTTCTGCCCGACCTCGCCACGTGGTCGGGCCGAAAACCCTCAACCAGGGGGTTGAACCCACCGGCGGATCCGCAGACCGGTCACCCCTGGTACGGCGGGGCCACGCCCCAACCCCAGCGCGGCACCGGCGCCTCCCGGACCGGGTCCGCGTCGGGTTGGGAGTTCTGTACCGCCAGCCGGGTTCCCCACTCCAGATAGCTGGCGAAGGCGGCACGGAACTCCGGATCGTCCGGCAGGCCGACCTCGTCGGCGGCGTCCATCAACAGGTTGACCCACCGTCGGCGTTGCGCCTCGGTGATCGCCCTACCGAGGTGTTTGCCCAGCATGTGGGGGTAGCCGCCGTGCCGTTCGGTGTAGCTGGCCGGCCCGCCGAAGACCTCGGCGAGCCACACCGCCACGTGCCGGGGATGCTCGGGGTCCATCCGCGCGAACACCGGCGCGAGCAGCGCATCGGCCCGGACCAGCCGGTAGAAGACGTCGCAGAGCTTGACGAGGGCGTCCATGCCCCCGGCCCACTCGTACAGGGTCGGCGGGGCGGCACCGCCCGGGCCGGTCACCGGGGTGCGGGTGTAGTGCCGCATCTCCTCGATGTCCTCGACGTACGGCTTGATCTCGGCGAAGAACGCCGGGAACTGCGGGCCGCGCCGGAATCCGCCCAGGTGCGCCTCCGCCGACGTCCAGGTGATCCGCAGTACGTGACAGGCGGGATCGTCGACGCAGCGGCTCAGTTCGTAGTCCACACACTCCGGGGCGGCCCGGAAAGCCTCGGCGGCCCGCTCGTACGCCGCCTCGAAACCGCCCAGCCGCTCCGGCGGTACGCGGTACCTGATGTACTCGATGACCATGGGTCAGAGCCCAGCACCCAGCACAACAAAGATCAAGTACGCACCATTCGGTGCGTACGGGCGAGGAGTCCAGATGATCCGACGCTACGACTGTCCGGTAGAGCTGGCGGTCGATGTCATCGGCGGCAAGTGGCGGCCGGTCATCCTCGCCCACCTGAAGGAGGGCGTGCACCGGTACGGAGAGTTGCGCCGCCGGATGCCGGGTATCAGCGAGAAGATGCTGACGCAGCGGCTCCGCGAGCTGGAGGCCGACGGGCTCGTCGTCCGCCACGACCACGGGACGAACCCTCCGCACGTCGAGTACCGGCTCACCGAGGAGGGTCTCAGCCTGGCGCCCGTACTCCAGGCACTGTACGACTGGGGCACCGGGCGGGCGGCGCGCACCGGCACCACCATCGGGCAGGCTGGTTAACCACCGGCTACCGGAGACGGACCCAACCGAGGAAACGCTCGGTGAGCGCGCCGGGCCCGGGCGCGGTGTCCGGGTGCAGTCGGGTCAGGTCGAGGTACGCCTCGGCGAGCGAGAGCCCGAGGTAGACGCAGAGGGCCAGCCGGTCGTGCGCGTACTCCCGGGAGAGGGTGACCCGGGCGGCGCCGCACGGCCACGGCTGCCCGTCGTGGCGGCAGAGCCAGAGCGGACGCAGTGGGAGGTGCCGGAGTTCGTCGGAGACGGCCTTTGCCCCTCCCCCGTTCTCTCTTCGGTCACCGCCGCACTCCGTCCGTCGTCCGGCCCCGGCGGAGTTGGCCGAGCGTGAAATAACCGTCGGCCCGGGCAGGTCGGTCCCAGCCTGCCCAGCTATTCCGCGACGGAATCCGGAGCGACTTCCGAGGAACATTCGGATCTGCCGTTAACCCCGACGAAACAGAGCACGGAAAGCGCGGGAGAAGCACAACCGGCCGGCTTCGGCGAGGGCAGGTCCACCATCGCCCGCACCGGCAGCACAGCCAGAGTCGACGCCTGTCACGCCCGTGACCTGCGGTTGGTGATGTCAATCGCGACCGGTGACCGTTCCGCACGGCAACCTCCCTCGTCTCGGTGGATGGGGGTCAGCTCCACGGAGGGGAAATGGAGCTGACCCCCGCAGATCCCGCCCGGCAGGTCAGTGCCACTCGAATTCCGAACAGGACCGCTTGTCACCCACTCTCATCACTGGATTTCGCCTCCACAACCCCCTAGGGTCGGGATAGCAGATCGACCAGTCGCTATCCCGAATGGTGACCGGTCGAGTGTTCCAGGATGGAACGTTTTCCGTGCCAATCTGAAACAGGGGGACCAGATGACCGACAACGGATCGTCAGTGCCGCGCCGGCAGCTCGGCCGCCACCTCCGGATCGCCCGCGAGCAGGCGGGACTCTCGCTGGAGGCGGCCGCCCAGGAGTTGGAGTACTCACGGACCACCATGTACCGGATCGAGAGCGGCAGCGCCGCCGCCCGCAAGGCCGACGTCCTGCTCCTGTGCCGGGCGTACGGGGTGCCGGAGGAGATGACCGAGGCGCTGATCGGGCTCTCCACCCAGACGAAGGCGAAGGGCTGGTGGCACGCGTACGGCGACGCCGTCCCCGCCTGGTTCGAGCTGTACGTCGGGCTGGAGGCCGCCGCCTCCCGACTACGCCACTGGGAACCGGCCTCGTTCCCCGGGCTGCTCCAGACCCGGGAGTACGCCACCCACCTGCTCCGCTCCCAGCCCGACCTGCCGGAGTCGGAGATCGCGCGCCAGGTGGAGGTCCGGATGGAGCGTCAGCAGATCCTCCGCCGCAGGAAGCCGGCGGCGCCGAAGCTGGAGGTGATCCTCGACGAGGTGGTGTTACGCCGCCGCACCCCGGGGATGGCCGGTCAGCTCACCCACCTGCACTCGGTCGCGACCGACGGCACGGCGACCGTCCGGGTGGTGCCGCTGGCCGCTCCGACCAGTTGGGTTTTGACCGCCAACAACTTCGTCATCCTCGACTTCCCGTCCACCGGGCTGCGTACCCCGGAGCCGACCACCATCTACAGCGAGTCGCTGACCGGGGCGATCTACCTGGACCGGCCGACCGAGGTCGCGTCGTACGCTAAGGCATGGAGGGCCCTCGAAGCGTTGTCGCTGGATCCCTCCCGCTCGGCCGACCTGATCGCGACGATCGCCAAGGAGTGCAGCGATGACTGACCTGACCGGCGCCAGGTGGCGCAAGAGCAGCCGCAGCAACGGATCGGGCGGGCAGTGTGTCGAGGTGGCCGACAACCTCACCGGTGTGGTCGGCGTACGCGACAGCAAGGACCCGTCGGGGCCGGCCCTGACCTTCACCCCGACCGCCTGGCGGCGTTTCGTCACCTCGGTCCGCTAGCCACCACACGAGCCGACGTCAGATCAGCCAGCGACCTGGTGGTCGCTGGCTGGGCGTTGCTCGGCCCGGCCCTCGGCACCCTGCCGATGGGTCTGCCTCACGCCACCGGTCGTACGATCGGCGGAGCAATTGTCAAGACCTGTGGATTAGTGACTATGTAGCGAGAGACGCCTTGTCGGGGCGTATTGGGGGAGGCGCTCGTCCGACAGGTGGAGCGATGCCGAGCCCCTGCCGGTTCATCGTGTGGCCGTGGCGGGGCGGGCCGAGGGAGGGCCTGTCGGCGGTGGGTGACATCCCGTTCTTGCAGGATCTTCATGCAGGGTGAGCAGGGGTCCGGAAAGCCTCTCAGCTGGTCCGGCCCAAGGTCACGGTGCGGGATCCGGGTGTGAAGTCGCCAAAGGACTGTTGCCAGGACTCACCGGGCCAGTAGTACGTCACACGGCCGTCGACGGGCCGGTAGTGGGCTGTGTAGAGCGTTCTTGACCCCTGCTCGTCGACGGATTGGTATAGCGGCGGCTTCAGCATCGCCGCCACGTCGTCCACACCCGCGGCGCGAATGGCGCGCAGCCGCTCCTGCGTCCGCAGGGCACGCTCCTGCTCGTCGGTCACCGGCAGGTGCTGGTGGTTGGCGGCGCAGGCGTCCGGTGCCACCGTCGGTGACATATCCGGCCCCACGAACACCGTCACCGCCTTGGTGGGATCGACAAGGGTGAGGTTCTGGGGGACGGCGACCGGTAGGGACCGCAGCCTGTCGACCGCCTCATCGACGGTGTCGCACGTTTCCAGCAGGTAGCGCACGAGGATGAGAATGGCGAAGCCGCGTCCGTAGACGGAACGTCCGCCCCAGGTGAGCGAGACCGCGAGACCGGCGTCGTTCATCCCGTCCAGCAAGCCCCACAGCATGTCCTGCATTCCGATCACGGGGCGCAGGAAGCAGGAGGAGACGATGGTCCCTTCGCACTGATCTGGCCGTAGGTCATAGTTGCGCAGCAGAATGCCGTTCCTGCCGATCTGGGTGCACGCCTGGGAGAACGGCCGCAGTGCCGCGTGTGTGAGGAAGACTTCCGCCTCGGGCCGGTTGAGTTGGCCGGCCAGGCGGTCCAGAACCGGGACCAGTTCCGGCATGTGCGCACGGAACAGCGCCCGAACACGATCCGCGCCCTCCGGAGTCCGGCCCTCCTCGGTCAGCAGACCCTCCATCTCCTGCCACAGGCCCCGGGCGTAGGCGGCCCACCGCCCGTCGCCGCCGTCGCCGACCTCGATCGCCTGAAAGGTCTTGTGCTCTTGCCGCACGGCTGCCACTCCCCCTGTGAGAATCGGCCAAGGTGAGGGCAACCTAGCCAATTGCGGGGTGAATCACCAGGTGGCCGCCATCGGCGACGACCAGGCGCTGGATCTGGTTGAAGCCGCTGAATGCGAGCGTGGCCGATACCAAGCCGGCGACAATGTCCCGCGTTGGAGGAGCCGGGAGTCAAGCAGACGAGCGGCGGGAGCAATTGTCAATCGGTGTCGTCGGTGACGTGTGATCAGGCTGCGACGGTCTCGTCGCGCTCGACCAAGAAGCCGTCTGGCGGTCAGCCGCATTCGACCCGGCCAACGAATTTTGTCCTTCTGCGGAGGCGGGGCCCATACCCTGAGTCAACCTCTGGCCCCCTGCCCCGTCAAGATCTTCGTCTGTCGCCGCGACCCCGGGAGATCAGCGCCTGGATGCCGTCGAGCAGCAGGTCGAGCCCGAAGGTGAAGTCGCTGTCGTCGACCCACTCCGCCGCGCCGCCGAACGCGTTCGCGCGGACCGCCGCGGTCAGCTCCGGGTACCGGTCCGGGTCGAGGACCTGGCCGAGGATCTCGCCGTACCCGGTCAACCCGCCGAACTGATCGGCCGTGTCCTTGCCCACGGCGCCGTTCAGGGCGTGCGCCATGGCCGCCTGCCGGGCGGCGTAGCCGGTGAGCGTGGTCGCGATGTTGATCCGCTCACCGTGGTCGAGTCCGGTGTCGGCGAGCGCGGCGAGCGCGCGGTCGAGCCAGCGTAGGGCCCGGGGCCCGGCGGGCGGGGTGTGCTGGCCGAGCGCCAACACCCAGGGCCGGTCGAGCAGGAAGTCCCGGTTGGCCCGGGTCCAGTCGGTCAGGTACGCACGCCAGGGCTGCCCGTCCAGTGGCGGCGGTTCGGGAGCGGCGGCGTCCGCCATCAGGATCAGCAGTTCGTCCTTGCTGCCGACGTAGCGGTACAGGGACATCGTCGCCATTCCGACCTCTTTGGCGACGCTGCCCATGGTCACCCCCTCCAGACCGTCGCGGTCCGCCACCCCGATCGCGGCGGCGACGATCCTGCCCAGGTCAAGGCTGGGTCGGGGGCCGTGCCGGGAGCCGGTGTCGCGGCCCCACATCCGGGACACCACGGGGGGAAGTTGATGTTCCGCCACGGCAACCTCTCCTCGTCCTCCGCCCACGGGTCTTGCGCTCACTCTAGATCTCAGGGACTCTGTATCACGTACGCTGTATTACATACGCAGTCCTTGGGGAGGCCGACAGTGAGCATGCAGAGTCCAACAGTTCCCGCACCTTCCATACGGAGAGTCCTCGACGTCGACGCGATCCGGGGGTTCGCGCTGCTCGGGATCTTCGCCGTCAACATCACCTTCATGGCCTCCGGCTATCCGGGGAACCTGGTCACCGACCCCGCCTTCGGCTCGGCGCTCGACGACGCCGTCCGCACGTTCTCCTCGGTCTTCGTCGACATGAAGTTCTACGTGCTGTTCTCGTTCCTCTTCGGGTACAGCTTCACCCTGCAGATGCAGGCGGCGAGCCGGGCCGGTACGGCATTCACGCCCCGTTTGCTCCGCCGGATCGGTGGCCTCTTCGCCCTCGGCGCCCTGCACATCGTGCTCGTCTACGGCGGTGACGTGCTCACCACGTACGCGGTGGCCTGTCTGGTCCTGCTCCTGCTCCGCCAGGTGAGGGACCGGACCGCGATCCGGATCGCGGTCGCCCTCTACGCCCTCGTGCTGCTCAGCCTGCTCGCCAGCGCGTTCCTGGTGGACCGCTCGACGTTCGTGCCCGGCGAGGCCGAGGCCCTGGCGAACGGCGCGCGGGCGACGCAGGCACTGCTCGGCGGCTGGGAGGCGAACATCGGTGAACACTTCGCCGGCCTGCCACTGTTGGTCCTCCAGGCGGTGAGCCTGCAGGGCCCGACCGCGCTCGGGCTGTTCCTGCTCGGCATGGTCGCCGGACGTCGACAGTGGCTCGGCCGGGTGACCGGCAACGAACCGGTGCTGCGCCGGATCCAGTGGATCGGCTTCCCGGTCGGACTGCTCGGCGCGATCGTCTACGCGACCAGCGGCGGCAACGGCAACACCCTCGGGGTCGCGGCGAGCGTCGCGACCGCACCGCTGCTGACCGCCGCGTACGTGGCGACCCTGCTGCGGATCATGCACCGTCCGGGTACGGCGGTGGTCCGGACGGCACTCGCCCCGGCCGGCCGGATGGCACTCACCAACTACCTGGGACAGTCGGTGGCCGGCCTGATCATCTTCACCGGCATCGGGTTCGGATTCGCCGGCAGGTTCTCGCCGCTCGGGCTCCTCGGCCTCGCGCTGGCCGTCTTCGCCGTCCAGGTGCTGCTGAGCGCGCTCTGGCTGCGCCGCTTCCGGTACGGGCCGGTCGAGTGGCTGCTGCGCTGGCTCACCAACGCCAGCCGGCCCACCTTCGTCGCCCCGCCCGCCGACTCCCGCACCGTGGAGGTGGCCGGCCAGTCATCCAGCAGCGGCCCTACCAGCGACGGGTTGCCCGCCACTCGTCCGCAGCCTGCTGCGCGGACCGCGCCGCCTGCCGTTCCGCCCGGTCCTGATGACGTCGCCGGAACCCGACGTAGAGCTTGAAACCGGCGTACAACGGCAGGATGAGAGCCCAGCCGAAGAACATGAACCGCCCACCCTCGTACCGGAACGCGAGGTGGTACGCGTAGACGCCGGCAATGACGGCCCCGATCCCACTGAAGATCCGCTCGACGAGCGAATCCGTGGCGAACCGGGTGAGCGCGACGAGCAGCAGCGCAACGGCACTCGCGGCCAACCCGACAACGTGCACGACAAGGAGCGACACCGGCGCCATCCCGAGGAGAAATCGACGATCGGACGCGTCGGAGCCTAGACCGAGCCAGGATGCGGAACAGCCGACCGGTACTCCCGAGGGCTCAGGCCACGGTGGCGCTTGAACGCGGTGCTCAACGCGAAGGAACTGCCGTAACCGACCTGGCGGGCGACCGCACCGACAGTGGCGTCCGGCTCGCGCAGCAGGTCGGCGGCGAGCGCCAGCCGCCACCCGGTGAGGTACGACATCGGCGGTTCACCGACCAGTGCGGTGAACCGGCGGGCGAGGGCCGCCCGGGAGACCCCGACCCGGGCAGCCAGGGTCGCCACCGTCCAGGGCTGCGCCGGATCGTTGTGGAGCATCCGCAGTGCCGGCCCGACGACCGGATCGCCGTACGCCCGATACCAGGCGGGCGCCTCGGCGCCGGGCCGGCCGAACCACTCCCGTAACACGGCGATCAGCAGCAGGTCGAGCAGGCGGTCGAGGACCGCCTGCTGACCGGGATCGTTCCGCACGATCTCGGTCGCCAGCAGCCGGACCAGCGGCGAATCCCAGGAGTCACCCGGGACGACCAGCAGCGGCGGCAACACCCCGAGCAGGCGCCGGCTGACCTCACCCTGCATCGCGTACGTGCCGGTGAGCAGCATCGTCGGGCCGTCCGCGCGGTTGCCCCAGGTCCGTACCCCCTGCTCCACCATCCCGGACAGTTCTCGGCCGTCCGCGGCGACGCAGACCTGGTCCGGCCGGATGACGACCTGCGGCGCCGTCGTCGGCTCGTCGGCGACCGTGTACGGGTCGGGACCGCGGACCACCGCCACGTCCCCCGGATCGAGTCGGACCGCCGCACCCTTGTCGGGGACGATCCAGGCGTCACCCTGGACCATCGCGACCAGGGTCAGCGGCGCCCGGTCCTCGATCCGCATCGACCAGGGCGGGGCGAGCACCGAACGCAGCAGGAACGCGCCGTGCGCCCGGGGTCCGTCGAGGAGACTGGTGAACGCGTCCACGTAGACGATTGAACACAAGACTGCGCGCTTCAGCCATGTACCGTCTCACGCCTTCCGCACTTGACTGGTCTCCATGACCGTCAGACTCCTGCAACACGTCTCGCTGATCGCCGCCACCGTCAGCACCGGGCTGATGGCCGGACTCTTCACCGCCTTCGCGTACGCGGTCATGCCAGCACTGAGAGGGGCTGACAACCGCACCTTCGTCGACGCCATGCAGCGGATCAACGTGACCATCGTCAACGGCTGGTTCCTGCTGAGCTTCCTCGGCGCCCTGGTGTTCCTCACCGTGTCGGCGCTGCTCGCCTGGCGGGGCGAGGGCCGACCCGCACTACCCTGGATCCTCTGTGGACTCGCGCTCTACGTGGTGGTGCTGGTCGTCACCGGCGTCGTCAACGTACCGCTCAACAACCAGCTCGCGGCGGCCGGCAACCCCGACCGCATCGCCGACCTGGCAGCCGTACGCGCACACTTCGAATCCACCTGGGCCACCTGGAACGTCGTCCGCGCACTCGCCAACACGGCGACCTTCGGCTGCCTCGCCTGGGCGCTGGTCGTCCACGCCCGGACCGGCGGTTGAGCCGGCGGCCGAGCGCCGACGGTCCTCCCGTCAGCCGTCCTGGTCGATCCGCACCGCCGGTACGTCCACCAGATGTTCCGCGATGAACCACACCTGCAGTTCGTTGGTCCGCAGTACCTCGCTGACCAGGATGTCGTTCGTACCGTCGTCACGGTTGTCGGCGGTCTTGTCCACCGCGTCCCGGACCTTCGTGATCACGATCTCGTGCGCTTCGAGGAGCCGGGAGAGCATCGCCGGCACCTGCTCGGCCCCGTTCGGCGGGCGCGGGATCGTGGTCAGCTCCGCCACGTGCCGAGGATCGGCGACGGCGACCCCGCCGAGGGTCTGCACCCGTTCCGCCATCAGGTCGACCAGCTTGAGCTGCTCGTCGGCATGCTTGTCGAGCAGCAGGTGCAACTGGTAGAAGGTGTGCCCCCGGACCAACCAGTGGTGCTTCTTGTACAGGTTGTAGAGGATGATCGTGTCGGCCAGGATGTGGTTCAGCAGCTGGCAACTCTCGGCCCTGGAGTTGTAGCCCAGGGCGATCGGGAACAGGCGTACGTCCCCGAACCGCTGCACCTCCTGGCCGTACTGGTGGAACAGCGGCTGACTGTTCCGCACCTGACCGTCGCTCTTCTCCCCCGCATGGAACGGATCGGCGTGCTTTGGGCTGACCATCCCTGGTTCCCTCCCGATGTCGCTTTCCGGGTCTCGGATCCTCGACCGGCAAGCGCTATACCCGGTGACCAGCCCCGTACGCCCCGCCCGCGGGTCCGGGCCGCCGGCGGGGAGCCACGACTACGGCCGCTCCGAGGGCTTGGCCTTCTGCGGGTGGATCGTCTCCTGACGGGCCAACATGGCAACGAACTCGGATATCTTCCGCGCCCGGGTCTCCGCTCGTTTGACGGCGTTGAGGCGGTGGATGAGAGCGAACCGGTTGGTCTTGGTGAGTACGTCGAACATGGCCTGCGCGGCGGGATCGGCCGCGATGGCGGTCAGGAGGTCGGTCGGCACCTCGGCTTCCGACGGCGGGGCGTAGGCGGCCGCCCACCGCCCGTCCGCCTTCGCGGCCTCCACCGCTGCGCGGCCTGGCGCCAGCATCCGCCCCTGTGCCTCCAGCCGGGCCACGTGCGCGACGTTGCGTTGCGACCAAGCGCTGCGGGGCCGGCGAGGCGTGAACCGGATCCACGAGGTTTCCTGATCCCGTTTACGGGCCTGCCCGTCGATCCAACCGAAGCACAGGGCCTCGTCGACCGCCTGCTGCCAGGTCAGGGCCGTGACTGTGCCGCCCTTCCTGGTCAGGGCGAGCCAGACACCGGGTGAGGTCGCGTGGTTGGCCGAGAGCCAGGCACGCAGTGCCTCGGCGTCCGCCACGATCAACTCATCCAGGTCGGCGCTCGGCATGCCGGCAGACTATCGCCGCACACCGACAGAACCGGTCAGCGGTCGACCTGGGTGAAGTCCCAGGAGTGCGGCGGGCGGGCGACGAGCCGCAGCGGCGGCTCCGGCAGCGGCAGCGGGTCGCCGCGCCACTTGGAGATGACCACGACCCGGTCGTCGGCGGAGGAGAAGACCTCGCTGGTGATGTGCAGCGGGCTGTGCTCCACTTCGGGCAGTGCGGTGTCGCAGACCCACGAGACCAGCTCCGGGGTCCGGGCCCGCTCGGCCCGAGCTTCCCACATCCGTACGATCACGTCGGCCATCGCTCCTCCCGCCGCCCTCGGCGCCGCCGGAACACTACACGCTGACGATCGTCAACGGCATCGCGGAATCGGCGGGCAGATCCAGCCGACTCGGCGCCACCCCGGCGGCGACCAGGTGTGATCCGAGCGCCGCCACCATCGCGCCGTTGTCGGTGCAGAGCTTCGGCCGGGGCACCCGGACCTGGATGCCGTACTTCGCGGCCCGCTCCTCGGCCATCGCGCGCAGCCGGGAGTTCGCCGCCACCCCGCCGCCGAGCACCAGGGTCTCGACACCGTTGGTACGGCACGCCTCGATCGCCTTGGCGGTGAGCACGTCGCAGACCGCCTCCTGGAACGAGGCGGCCACGTCCGGCACCGGCACCGGCTCGCTGGCCCGTTCCCGCGCCTCGACCCAGCGGGCGACCGCGGTCTTCAGCCCGGAGAAGGAGAAGTCGAACCGGTGCTCCGCCATGTCCCGGGGAGCGGTCAGGCCGCGCGGGAAGGCTATCGCGTCCGCCGCGCCCGCCCGGGCCTCCCGGTCGATCGGCGGCCCACCCGGGAACGGCAGTCCGAGCAGCCGGGCCACCTTGTCGAACGCCTCGCCGGCCGCGTCGTCGATGGTGGCGCCGAGCGGGGTCACCCCGGTCGCCAGGTCGTCGATCATCAGCAGGGACGAGTGTCCGCCGGAGACCAGCAGGGCGATCGCCGGTTCGGGCAGCGGACCGTGTTCCAGGGTGTCGACCGCGACGTGCGCGGCGAGGTGGTTGACGCCGTACACGGGTTTCTCGGCGGCGAGCGCGTACCCCTTGGCGGCGGCGACCCCGACGAGCAGGGCGCCGGCCAGGCCGGGTCCGGCGGTGACGGCGATCGCGTCGATGTCGGCCAGGGTCACCTTGGCCTCGTCGAGCGCCCGCTGCATGGTCGGCACGATCGCCTCCAGGTGGGCCCGACTGGCCACCTCGGGCACCACCCCGCCGAACCGGGCGTGTTCCTCCACACTGGACGCGAGCGCGTCGGCGAGCAGGGTGTGTCCGCGTACGACACCGACGCCGGTCTCGTCGCAGGAGGTCTCGATCCCGAGGATCAGTGGTTCGTCAGCCATCGTTCGCCTGTTCCAGTTCGGTCCGGTCGAGCTCGGCCCGGTCCAGGTCTGCCTGCATGACCAGGGCGTCGGTGTTGCTCGGTTGGTAGTAGCCGCGTCGGATCCCGACCGGCTCGAAGCCGTACGTCGCGTAGAGCCGTTGGGCCGGGGCGTTGTCCACCGCCACCTCCAGCAGCACCCGACGTACGCCACGTCGGGTCGCCTCGGCCAGCAGGTCGGTCAGCAGCATCCGGCCGATGCCGCCGCGCTGGACGTCCCGGCGTACCGCCACGTTCTGCACCCAGGCCTCGTCGGGCGGGGCGACCGCGAGTCCGGCGTAGCCGATCAGGGCGTCGGAGGCGTCCAGCGCCGCCACGTAGTAGTGCCCGTTCGCGAGTTCGTTCCAGAACATCGCCGGTGACCAGCGTTCGGCGCCGAACAGGTCGTCCTCGATCGGCAGCGCCTCGGTGATGTGCCACCAGCGGAACCGGCTCAACCTGGTCACGGGCCTGGTCACCTACCGCAGGACCGGCTTGCGGCCGGCAGCCGCGACCGCGTCCGGGCGGCGCAGGTAGAGCGGGGTGAGTCGGTCGCCGGGCGCACCGGACCGGACCCGGTCCGCCGCGAGTTCGGCCAACGCGTACGCCGGCGGGTGGTCCAGCCCGGCCCGGGGCGGCAGGCCGAGAATGTCGGCGTACCGTCCCGCCCCCTCGCCGACCGCGACCCGGACACCCAGCTCGGCGGCCCGCTGCGCGACCACCGCGGGGGCGTCGACCGCCGGGCCGACCAGCCGGTCGCCGGTCAGGTCGTAGACCGCCCAGTAGATCTCGCGACGTCGCGCGTCGGTGGCGACCAGGATTGGCCCGACCTCGGGGGCCGCGTCCGAGCGGGGATGGGTGGCGGCGTGGCCGATCGCGTCGAGCGAGCCGACCGCGTACGTCGGAATGTCCAGCACCTGGCCCATGCTCGCCGCGGTGACCAGGCCGACCCGTAGTCCGGTGAACGGTCCGGGCCCGACGCCGGCGACCACGGCGGTCAGGTCGGCCGCCCGGGCGCCGACCTCGGCGAGCACCTCGGCCACCTCCGGGGCGAGCAGTTCACCGTGGGCCCGGGCGTCGACCCGGCTCCGCTCGGCACGGAGCAGCACACCGTCGGCGGTGATCTCCGCCAGCGCGGCGGTCACCGCCGGAGTCGACGAGTCCAGCACGAGTACGAGCACATAGGCACCCTAACCGGGCGGCTCCGCCGCGCTCGCGGGACCCGGCGGTCGGGCGCCCACCGTCGCCCAGGTAGCGGTCCGGCTACCCGACGCAGTCGCAGCGAACCAATACGCCAGCCGAAAAATATGACTCTGAGTCATATTTATGACGTACTGGCATGAGACGCGAACGACTACATGCAATATCCGGGGATGCCCCACTCCCGCCTGACCGCGCTGCTCGCCGCGACCCTGCGCCAGCAACGGGAACGCCACGGTCTCACCCAGGCCGGGCTGGCCGAGCGTACGGGCCTGAACCAGTCGACGATCACCCGGATCGAGCAGGGATCCCGGGCGCCGGGCCTGCCGATGCTGGAACGGCTCTTCGCCGCGCTCGACCTGCAGCTCGCCTTCCGCGTCGAGCCGCTCGACGCCCACCTCGACGCGCGGATCGACGAACTGCGCCGGTCGCCCACCACCGAACGCATCGGCGACCTCCGCCTCGACCTGATGGCCGACCGGCTCGGCGAGTTGCCGTACGTCTGGACCGGGAGCACGGCGGCGCTGCTGCAGGGCGCGCCGCTGCCCGACGACGACCTGGAGATCAACGTCCGCTGGTCCGACGCCGACCAGTTCACGGCCTGGCTGACCCGCAACTGGGCCGAACGGTGGAACGCCCGGTGGGAGGAGTTCGGCTTCGTCCGGATCGATCCGCGCGAGCCCGGGGAGCACCGGTGGCGGGTCGTCGGCGGGGTGGTCCGGGCGCGGATGTGCGACGAGCTGCCGGAGACCATCGAGGTCCGGCACGGCGGCCGGAGCTACCAGGTGGTGCCGCTGGCGCTGGTCGAGGTGACCGACCCGGCCACCGCCGCGCTACTACGCCGTTGGCGCGAACGGCAGGCCGGGTGACTCAGGCTGCGGTCAGGTCCCAGTCGATCGTCGGCAGGCCGGCATCGGCGAGGGCCTTGTTGGCGGCGCTGAACGGACGGCTGCCGAGGAAGCCGCGCGGGTTCATCGGGCTCGGGTGACCGGCCTCCAACACCACGTGCGCCGGATTGGTGACCAGGGCGGCCTTCTTGCGGGCGTACCCGCCCCAGAGCAGGAAGACCACCCGCTCCGACCGGGCGTCGAGGGCCCGGATGGTCGCGTCGGTGAACTCCTCCCAGCCCTTGTTGGCGTGGGAGCCCGGCTTGGCCTGCCGCACGGTCAACACCGCGTTGAGCAGCAGCACCCCCTGACTCGCCCAGCGGGTCAGGTTGCCGCTGCGCGAGACCGGCACCCCCAGGTCCTCGGCGAGTTCCTTGTAGACGTTGCGCAGCGACGGCGGAACGCTGACCCCGTCCCGCACGCTGAAGCTGAGCCCGTGCGCCTGGCCGGCCTTGTGGTACGGGTCCTGGCCCAGGATCAGCACCCGGGTCTGCTCCGGCCCACAGAGCCGGTACGCGGCGAAGAGGTCCTCAAGCGGCGGGAAGACCGTCTCGGTCGCGTACTCCGCGGCGACGAACTCGCCCAGCGCGGCGGTGACCGCCGGGTCGAGGTGCGGCTCCAACGCCGCACGCCAGGCCGGCGGCAGCAGGGCCGGAAGGTCCAGGGCCGTCGGGTCATGGGCCGCCGGAGAACCGGTCGCCGCAGAATCCAGGGTCATCGGGGGCTCGCCTCTCGGGTGCACGAACGTTCCCCGCACTCTAGAAGCCCGGTGTGACACCGGACCAGCCGAGCCCTCAGAGCGAACCGAGCCGCTGCGCCCAGTCACCGCCGACCGGGATCAGCGTGACCTCCCGGGTGTCGTCGTCCCGCCGGTCGAGCCGGACCCGCAGATGCGCGTCGGCCAACTGCTCGACCATGCCCTCGCCCCACTCGACCACGGTGACCGCCTCGTCCATCGAGGCGTCCAGGTCGAGGTCGTCGATCTCGGCACGCGGGTCGACCGCGTCCCCGAGCCGGTACGCGTCCGCGTGCACCAGGGTCACCCGGCCGCCCCGGGACCGGTCCGGCCGGTGCACCCGGGCGATCACGAAGGTCGGGGACGTCACGTCGCCGAACACGCCCAGCCCGGCGGCGATCCCCTGGACCAGGGCGGTCTTGCCGGCGCCGAGCGGGCCGACCAGGACCAGCAGGTCACCGGGGCGCAGCAGGTCGGCGAGCCGACGCCCGAACTCCCGGGTGTCGGCCACCGTGGGCAGGTCACGGACCAGCTCGGCACCACGCACCGCGTCAGTCATCCGGATCGGCCTCCGTCGTCGCTCGTCCGGGCAGCCGGTCGAGGAAGTCCAGCAGCGCCTCGTTCACCTCGTCGGCGTGCTCGAGCATCACCACGTGCCCGCTGTCGGGCACCTTGACGTACTCGGCGTCGGGCAGCCAGCGCAGGATCTCCTCGGAGTGGGTGACCGGAGTGATCATGTCCCGCTCACCGACGATGACCAGGGTCGGGGTGTTCCGCAGCGCGGCCAGCGCCGGATAGCGGGCGTGCGAATAGAGGGTACGCAGATACCGGGCCACCGTCTCGGTCGAGGTCCGGGCGTTCATCCGCTCCACGTACGAGACCAGGGCGGGGCTCGGGGTCGGGGTACCGAAGCCGTACCGGCGGGTGAGCAACCAGGCGAGGTTGGCCGACGCCCGCCGGGCCCGGTCGATCACCGTGCCGGTGAGTTTCGTGGCGTTGTCGACCACCGGCAGCAGCGGCGCGCCGGCCCGGGCGATGATCGCCGGCAGGCCGAACTTGGTCTCCGCGACCAGGCCGCCGGAGGTGGCCATCAGCACGGTGCCGACCACCCGGTCGCCGAACATCTCCGGGTACCGTTCGGCGAACGCCATGATCGTCATGCCGCCCATCGAGTGCCCGACCAGCACCATCGGGCCGCTCGGCACGGTCCGGTCGATCACCGACCGGAGCGTCTCGCCCAGGGCGGCGAGGTGGTACTCACCCGACTCCAGCCGCCCGGACCGGCCGTGTCCGGGCTGGTCGTAGAAGACCATCCGGTCCTCGCCCCGCCGGGTCAGGACACTGCGCTGGAAGTGGAAGGTCCCCATGTCGAGGCAGAACCCGTGCACGAAGACCAGGGTCGGCCGGCCCGGGCCGGGTGGCGGACCGACCATCTCGACGTGGATCTCGGTGCCGTCCGCGGTCTCGATCTGGCACGACTCGTCGTACGGCAGCTCGCCGAAGGGCTCGTCCGCGTACCGGTCCCCGGGGGCGGCCTTGGAACGGCGTACCACCGCCCGCTCGGCGGCGACCCCGGCGGCGATCCCGGCCGCCGCGACCCCCGCCGCCGCGCCGATGATCCCGGCGACCCGGAGCAGCCCGCTCCGGCCGGCGAACCGCTTCGCCGGCTGGCGCTGGGCGGGAATCAGCGTGCTGACCGGCCGTCGGGTGCCGGTGCCACCGCCAGCGGTGCGCCGGGTGCTCACGCCGGCCGTCCGTCGTAGATCCGGGGCACCCGGACGCCGCCGAACCGGGTGACGATCTCGTAGTTGATGGTGTCGACCGCCTCGGCCCAGTCGTCGGCGGTCGGCCCGCCGTCGCTGCCGTCCCCGAACAGGGTCGCCACGTCGCCCGGGGCCACCGGGTCGTCGCCGACCTCCAGGACGAACTGGTCCATGCAGACCCGTCCGGCGATCCGTCGGGTCCGGCCGGCGAGCTGGACCGGGCCGAGGTTGGAGGCGTGCCGGGGCACCCCGTCGGCGTAGCCGAGCGGTACGACCGCCAGCGTCGTCTCCCGCTCGGTGACGTGGGTGTGCCCGTACGAGACGCCGGTGCCGGCCGGGACCCGCTTGGTCAGGGTGACCCGGGCCCGGGCGGTCATCGCCGGCCGCAGCCCGAACCGCTCCCCCGGCACCGGCGACAACCCGTACAGGGCGATCCCCGGTCGGACCAGGTCGAAGTGGGTGTCGGGCCGGGTCAGCGTGGCCGCCGAGTTCGCCAGGTGCCGGTACCGGGGACGCAGCCCGGCCCGCTCGGCCATGACCAGGCCCTCGGTGAAGACCGCGAGCTGCCGGTCGATGGTGGGATGGCCGGGCGAGTCGGCGTACACCAGGTGGCTCCACACCCCGACCACCTCGACCACGCCCTCGGCCTGGGCCTTCGCGGCGGCGTCGAGCAGCTGCGGCCAGTCGTCGACGGTGGCACCACCCCGGGACAACCCAGTGTCGATCTTGAGGTGGGTCCGGACGGGCTGACCGGCCCGCTCCCCGGCGGCCACCAGCTCGGCGAGCTGGGCGACGCTGGCGGCGGCCAGGTCCACCTTGGCCGCGACCCCCTCGTGCAGCGGCAGCCCGGGGGCGAGCAGCCAGGCCAGCACCGGTGCGGAGATCCCCTCCCGGCGCAGGGTCAGCGCCTCGTCGAGGGTGCAGACGCCGAGCCAGTCCGCCCCGGCGTCGAGCGCGGCCCGCGCGACCGGGAGCATGCCGTGGCCGTACCCGTCGGCCTTGACCACGGCCATCAGCTCGGCGGTCGTCCCGGCCTTGAGCCGGGTCACGTTGTCGCGGATCGCGTCCAAGTCGACGCGTACCTCGGCCTGCCACATGCGCCCAGCCTACTGGGCAGTAGATCGACTTGACGCGAGGTGGACGACAAACGCCGGGCCCCGCGCGCGCCGCCCCGGCTCAGCGGGGCAGCTCGGCGACGACCGGACGCAGCCCGGCCACCACGTCGGGGGCGCTCACCGGGCCGTGCCGGGCCGCCTCCCGGCCGGCCAGCCCGTGCAGGTACGCCGCGGTGAGCGCCGCCCGGTCCGTCGGCAGCCCGGCGGCGAGCAGCGAACCGAGCAGGCCGGCCAGCACGTCGCCGGTGCCGCCGGTGGCCAGCGCGGAGGTGCCGGTCGGGTTCACCGCCGCCCGCCCGTCCGGGGTGGCGACCACCGTCCGGTCCCCCTTGAGCAGCACCGTCGCCTTCATCCAGCTGGCCAGCCGCAGCGCCGCCTCCACCCGGTCCGCGCCGGGTGCCTCGCCGCAGAGCCGGGCGTACTCCCGATCGTGCGGGGTCACCACGATCGGGGCGTCCCGCTGCCGCAGCCACTTCGCCATCGAGCCGTCGACCAGCAGGGTCAGCGCGTCGGCGTCCAGCACCGCCGGCACCGGGGCAGCGAGCACCGACCGCAGTTCGGTGGCGGCGGCCTCGTCGGTGCCGAGTCCCGAGCCGCAGACCCAGGCCTGCACCCGGCCGGCCTCACCGACCCGCTCGGTGGCGACCACCGACGGGTAGTGCCGCAGCACCTCGTCCCGGGCGCCGCCGGCGTACCGGATCATGCCGGTCGGTCCGGCGAGCGCGCCGCCGACGGAGAGCACCGCCGCCCCCGGGTACGTCCGCGAACCGGTCGCCAGCCCGACCACGCCCCGGCTGTACTTCTCCGCCTCCGGCCCGACCCGGGGCCACCAGTCGGTCACGTCCGACCACTCGGTGACCCGCAGCGCCGGATCGGCCCGCAACCACGGCCCCAGCCCGATGTCGACCAGTTCGACCCGGCCGGCGTGGACCGCGGCCGGGCCCACCACCAGGGCGGGTTTGAGGCAGCCGAAGGTGACGGTGACATCGGCGGTCACCGCGGTCGGCAACTCCGAGGGCTGCGGGACGTCGCCGGTGTCGACCGCGACCCCGCTCGGTACGTCGACCGCCACCACGCTGGCCCGGCCCCCGTCCCGGCCGCGCAGCGTGGCCAGCCCGGCCACCAGTCGGGCCGCCGGCTCCCGCAGCCCACCGGTGCCGCCGATCCCGACGATGCCGTCGAGCACCAGGTCGGCCCGGTCCGGCAGCCGTTCCACGGTCCGGCCGCCGGCGGCCCGGAACGCGGCCAGCCCGTCGGGATGCACCCGGTCGGGACTGAGCAGCACGGCGAGGACCTGGGCGCCCCGGCCGGCCAGCCGGGCCCCGGCGTACAGGGTGTCGCCGCCGTTGTCACCGGAGCCGACCAGCAGCAGCACCGGGGCGCCGTACGTTCCGCCGCGTCCGGCGAGCAGCCGGGCGCAGTGTCCGGCCAGCCCACCGGCGGCACGCCGCATCAGCGTGCCCGGCGGCAGGGTGGCCATCAGGGCCTGCTCGGCGTTGCGTACGTCGGCCACCCGCCAGGCGGATCTCATCGGCGCTCCCGCTCTGCTCCGTCGGTCCCGTCACCACTCACTGTTCGGCGACCACCATCGCCGAGGCGATCCCGCCGTCGTGCGACAACGAGAGGTGCCAGCGTTGCACCCCGCGTTCGGCGGCGATGGCGGCGACCGTACCGGAAACGGTCAACCACGGGCGGCCGTCCGGGGCGGAAACCACCTCGCAGTCGTGCCAGTGCAGCCCGACCGGCGCGCCGAGCGCCTTGGCCACCGCCTCCTTGGCGGCGAACCGGGCGGCGAGCGACTCGGCGGAGCGGGGGTTGCCGGAGACCGTGATCCGCTCCGCCTCGGTGAAGAGCCGCTCGGCCAGCAGCGGGGTCCGGGCGAGTGCCCGGGCGAACCGGTCGACCAGGACAACGTCGATGCCGACTGCGACGATCACGAAATTCACCCTACCGGCGGCCGCCGCCGGCCACGGCTGCCCTACTCCACGGTGACGGACTTGGCCAGGTTCCGGGGCTGGTCCACGTCGTGTCCCCGGGCGGCCGCGATCTCGCAGGCGAGGACCTGCAACGGCACGGTGGTGACCAGCGGGGCGAGCAGGGTCGGGGTCCGTGGCACGTAGATCAGGTCGTCCGCGTACGGCACCACGGCCTGGTCGCCCTCCTCGGCGATCACGATGGTCCGGGCGCCCCGGGCACGGATCTCCTGGATGTTGGAGACGATCTTGTCGTGCAGTACGCCCCGACCGGCCGGAGACGGCACCACGCAGACCACCGGGGTCCCCTGGTCGATCAGGGCTATCGGCCCGTGCTTCAGCTCACCGGCGGCGAACCCCTCGGCGTGCATGTAGGCCAGCTCCTTGAGCTTGAGCGCCCCCTCGAGGGCGACCGGGAAGCCGACGTGCCGGCCGATGAAGAGCACCTGCGGCGCCGACTTCAACTCGCGGGCCAGCTCGCGGACCGGCTCGATGCCGTCGAGCAGCCGACGCAGCTTTTCCGGCATCTCCTGCAACTGGGCCACCACGGCGGCGACCTCGTCGGCGTACTTGATGCCGCGGACCTGGGCCAGGTGCAGGCCGATCAGGTAGCAGGCGACGAGCTGGGTCAGGAACGCCTTGGTCGAGGCGACCGCGATCTCCGGCCCGCCGTGGGTGTAGAGCACCGCGTCGGACTCGCGGGGGATGGTGGAGCCGTTGGTGTTGCAGATCGCCAGCACCCGGGCCTTCTGCTCCTTGGCGTGCCGCAGCGCCATCAGGGTGTCCATCGTCTCGCCGGACTGGGAGATCGCCACCACCAGCGTGGACCGGTCCAGCACCGGGTCCCGGTAGCGGAACTCGCTGGCCAGCTCGACCTCGCAGGGGATCCGGGTCCAGTGCTCGATGGCGTACTTGGCGACCATTCCCGAGTGGTACGCCGTACCGCAGGCGACAATGAAGATCTTGTCCACGTCCCGCAGGTCCTGATCGGTGAGGCGGACCTCGTCCAGGGCGATCTCACCGGTCTCGGTGAGCCGGCCCAGCAGCGTGTCGGCGACCGCCTGCGGCTGCTCGGCGATCTCCTTGAGCATGAAGTAGTCGTAGCCGCCCTTCTCGGCGGCGGAGGCGTCCCAGTCGATGTGGAAGTCCTTGCCGCTGGCGGGGTGTCCGGCGAAGTCGGTGATCTCGATGTCGTCGGCGGTGATCAGGACGACCTGGTCCTGGCCGAGTTCGACCGCTTCCCGGGTGTGCTCGATGAACGCGGAGACGTCGCTGGCCAGGTAGTTCTCCCCGGCTCCCCGGCCGACCACCAGCGGCGAGTTGCGCCGGGCCCCGACCACCGCACCGGGAATCCCGGAGTCCACGGCGAGCAGGGTGAACGCCCCCTCCAGCCGCTGGCAGACCTGCCGCATCGCGGCGGCCAGCAGTCGCGGGCCCTCCGGCTCGCCGGCGGCGCGCAGCCGGTCCAGCTCCCCGGCGAGCAGGTGCGCGGCGCACTCGGTGTCGGTGTCGCTGACGAACTCGACCCCGTCGGCCTCCAGGTCGGCCCGGAGCTTCGCGAAGTTCTCGATGATGCCGTTGTGGATGACCGCGACCCGGCCGTCGTGTGCGCGGTGCGGGTGCGCGTTGCGGTCGGTGGGACCGCCGTGGGTGGCCCAGCGGGTGTGGCCGATTCCGGTGGTGCCGGCGGCGATGCCGGGCGCCGGGGCCGACCCGGCGGAATCCGGGTCCGCCGCCGACCGCTCGGCCAGCGCCTTCTCCAGGTTGGCCAGCTTGCCGGCCTTCTTCTCGGTCAGCAGTTCGTCGTCGCAGACGACGGCCACGCCGGCCGAGTCGTAGCCGCGGTACTCCAGCCGCCGCAACCCGTCCAGCACGATGCCCAGCGCCGGCCTGGCGCCGGCGTATCCCACGATTCCACACATGGCCCGCAGCCTAACCTAGATTCGCTCATCTGATGTGCGCGAAAGGCGCCTGTTTGATCACCTTGCCTGCTCGTTACGGTGTCGCCCGGGATCAACCGGACGAGCAGCACGTGCGGCGGCAGCTCCGGCCTTCACCGGTACATCGGGCGCGACGGGGACGGGGTACCGTGACTGGCGCATCGGCCCGCCGATCTCGGCACCCACCTCCGCCCACCCCTGCTGTCCGCACCTGGAGCCAGACCCGATGACCGACTCTCCGCCCCCCTCCTCGTACAACCCGTATGACCCGTCGGCGGCTCCGGAGCCGCCGACCACGCGGTTCACCCCGCTGCAGCCGGGCATTCCGGACGACGAGGAGCACCAGCCGACGGCGAGGTTCAGTCCGCCGCCGCAGCCGGGCCCGGTTGACGACCTGGCCGCGCCGACCGCCAGGTTCGCCCCGCCGCCGACCCCCGACGCCGAGGAGAACCAGCCGACCGCGAAGTTCGCCCCGCCGCAGCCGGGCCACGGGCAGCCGGCCCAGCCGACCACGTACGGCCAGGGCGGACAGGCCAACCCCTACGCGCCGACCGCCCAGCCCAACCCGTACGCGTCGCCGGCCACCGGTTTCCCGACGCCCCCGCAGCAGGCCGGTTACCCGCAGCCGGGCCAGGACGCCGCCGCGACGTACCCGCAGTCCGGGCCTCCGGCGACGTACCCGCAGTCCGGGCCTCCGGCCTCGCCATACCCCTCCAGCGGGGTCCCGAACCAGGACACCGGCTACGGGGTCTACCCGCCGCAGTCCGGCCCGCCTGCTCAGCAGGGTTACCCCGGCGCACAGCAGGGTTACCCCGGCGCTCAGCAGGGCTACCCGGGCGCACAGCAGGGCTACCCGGGCGCTCAGCAGGGCTACCCGGGCGCGCCCGGGCAGTTCCCGCCGCCCGTCGCCAAGAAGAGCAACAAGGGGCTGATCATCACCCTTGTGGTGATCGGGGTGGTGCTGATCATCGGCCTCTGCGGCCTCGCCTGCTGGGCCCCGTTCGGGTTCATGAAGGGGATGACGGACCTGGTCAACGAGGGCAGCCAGGTCAGCACCTCCAGCTACAGCCTCGTCGACCGAAGCGGCGTCACCGGCCTAGGGTGACGAGGTGACCACGACCGACAGCGATCCCCTGGTACGCCGGATGCGGCCGTTCGGCACCACCATCTTCGCCGAGATGTCGGCGCTGGCGGTCCGCACCGGCGCGGTCAATCTCGGCCAGGGCTTCCCGGACACGGACGGCCCGGCCGAGATGCTGGCCGCGGCGGTCGAGGCGCTGCGCGGCGGGCAGAACCAGTACCCGCCGGGGCCGGGCATCCCCGCGCTGCGTGCCGCGATCGCCGCGCACCAGCGCCGGTTCTGGGGGCTCGACTACGACCCGGACGGCGAGGTGCTGGTCACCGCCGGGGCGACCGAGGCGGTCGCCGCCGCGATCCTCGGCCTGGCCGAACCGGGTGGCGAGGTGGTCTGCTTCGAGCCGTACTACGACTCGTACGCCGCGTCGATCGCGCTGGCCGGCGCGGTCCGTCGACCGGTGACACTGCGTCCCGGCCCCGACGGGCGGTACGCCTTCGACCCGGCCGAACTGCGGGCCGCGTTCGGGCCGCGTACCCGGCTGGTGCTGCTCAACTCGCCGCACAACCCGACCGGCAAGGTCTTCGCCGCCGACGAACTCGCCCTGATCGCCGAGTTGTGCCAGGAGTACGACGCGTACGCGGTCACCGACGAGGTCTACGAGCATCTCGTCTTCACCGACGCCGGCGTGCCGCACGTTCCGCTGGCCACCCTGCCCGGGATGCGGGAGCGGACGCTGCGGATCTCGTCGGCCGGCAAGACCTTCTCCTGCACCGGCTGGAAGATCGGCTGGGCCAGCGGCCCGGCGCCGCTGGTCGCCGCGACGCTGCGGGTGAAGCAGTTCCTCACCTATGTCAACGGGGCGCCGCTGCAACCGGCGGTCGCGGTCGCGCTGGCCCTGCCGGACAGCTACTACCAGGGCTTCCTGGCCGACCTGCAGGTACGCCGGGACCAGCTGGTCGCCGGGCTGACCGACGCCGGGTTCGGGGTGCTGAGCCCACAGGGGACGTACTTCGTCACCGCCGACATCACCCCGCTCGGCGCGGACGACGGGCTGGAGTTCTGCCGCCGGCTGCCGCAGCGGTGCGGGGTGGTGGCGGTGCCGACCCAGGTCTTCTACGACCGCACCGAGGCCGGGCGCCGCCTGGTCCGGTTCGCCTTCTGCAAGCGTCCCGAGGTGCTGGCCGAGGCCGTCTCCCGGCTGCGCGGGCTGGCAACCGCGACCGCCTGATCCCCGCCGGGGCCGCTGGCCGACCGACACCCCGGTCAGCCGGTCGTCCCGGTTCAGGCGCTGTCGGCGAGGTCGGCACCGGAACCGTTCCGGCCTGTCGGCTCGCCGCCCGTACGGTGGGCCGGGCGGGCCGGGGCGCGGATCCGGTCCCCGTCGAGCAGCGCGGCCTCGGCGTCGTCGAGGAAGGCCAGGTCCGCCGCCACGTGTCGACCGGCGGCGGAGAGCAGCAGGCCGACCACCGGATCCGTCGCCTCCCGGCGCAGCGTGCCGAGATTGCGCAGCTCCCGCAGCAGGTGACCACGCTGGTTGGCGAGCACGGTACGCAGCACCCCGGCCGAATTGGACCGGGCGGCGGCGGTGAGTTTCAGGAAGAAGTCGTCGCGGAACCCGCCGCTGCGGGGACTCGGCTCGGCCAGCCACCGGTCCAGCTCGGCCCGGCCGGCCGGGGTGATCTCGTAGACCACCCGGTCCGGCTTGACCGGCTGCGCCTGCCGCTCGGCGCGGACCAGCTCGTCCCGGGAGAGCCGGTCGAGGATCTGGTAGAGGTGGCCGATGTTCAACGGTCCCCACTGTGGACCGACCGCCGCCTCGAAGGCGCCCTTCAGCTCGTAACCGTGGCTGCGTCCCTCGACGAGCAGCGCGAGCACCGCGTGCTGGATTGCCATAACGCTCCCATCTGGCCGCATCCACGGCCTCTTGCATTGTGACAATGTATGGCGGAGAGTGTCTTCGGCGGCCGAGGAAGATTCTGCGACAGCCGAGGAGAACTGGTGTGTTCGGATTCATCTGGCGACACCTGCGGGCCCGACTCCGGCGGTCGCTCGCCCTGCTCGCCGGCGTGCTCGTCGCGACCACCGGCTTTGTGGTGCTGACCAACGCCACCACCTCCGCCCACCTGCGGCTCACCGAGCAGGTTCAGTACGAGACCCGCGCCGCGTACGACATCCTGGTCCGGCCGAACGGCACCCAGACCACGCTCGAGACGCAGCGCCGGGTGGTCCGCCCCAACTACCTCTCCGGTCTCTACGGCGGCATCAGTCTCGCCCAGTACGAACAGATCCGGCAGACCCCCGGCGTCGACGTCGCGGCGCCGGTGGCGATGCTGGGCTACACGATCCACCCGATGTTCGCGTACTTCGACCTCACCGACGCGGTGGACCCGACCGCCGATCGTCAGGTGATCCGGGTCGACCCCACCTTCCTGGGCGAACGCGGCCTGTCCAAGACCGCCGCCAAGCCCCGGTACGTCTACCTGACCCGCAACCGGCTCGCCTATCCGATGGTGGAGGACGGCGGCTTCGGGGCGGACACCCTCTACACCGACGGCGAACGTTACCCGCTGAACGCCTGCACCAACGGCTACATCTCGCCCCGGGAGATCTTCCCGGACGGGCACACCGAACCGGTCTGCAACACGCTGGCCGAGGCCACCACCACCCGTACCGCCCCGGAAACCGACGTCAGCGAGGTGCATGCGGTCCGCCTGCTGCCGGACGGCCGGTTCGAGAACCCGCCGTACAACCCGACCCTCCCGGACTCCGCAGAACCCGCCGTCGACGAACGGCTGGTGCTACCGGTCCGCTGGCTCGTCCCGTTCCTGCTCGCCGCCGTCGAGCCGGAGGCCGAGGACAAGCTCGTCGGCCTCGCCGACGCGGTGGTCGACGGCCGGCCGCTGACCGCCCAGGACGTGACCGTCGAGGACACGCTGCTCGGCAACACCGTGCAGAACCTCCCGGTGCTGGCCGCCAGCCGCCCGTACGTCGACGGCACGGTCAGCGCCACCTACACCCGGTTGCGCCCGGACCGGGTCGCCGGCCTGCAACAGACCGAACTGCTCAGCACGCTCGGCGCCCTGCAGGGCGGCGAACCGACTGGTAGCGGCAGCGTGGAACTGGTCGAGAGATACCAGGAGGACATCCGGACCGCGATCGAGCGGGAGACGACCCTGTGGGGCTGGCTGAGCCCGCTGGTCCAGGCCGGACCCGTCGACCACGACCAACTGCCGGACGGCAGCCTGCGTCCCCGACCCACCGAGGGAGACCCGACGGTCTATCGCAACGACGGGTCCAGCACCGTCCTGGTGCCCTGGCTCACCGGCGACCTCGCCTTCCGGTCGATGCGTCGGCTCGCCGTGCCCGATCCCAACGGCCCGAGCCTCCTCGAACCCATGGCCTGGGCACCGGTGGGCATGTTCGACCCCGAACGGCTGACCGACTTCAGCACCCTCTCCGAGGTCCCGTTGGAGACGTACGCGGTGCCGTCGGCGGTCGGCGCCGACCAGGACAGCCGGGACGCGCTCGGCGACCGGCCGATGCTGCCGAGTGGCAACCCCGGTGGTTACCTCTCCAGCCCTCCCCTGCTGCTGACCAGCCTCGCCGGCGCGTCGAAGCTGCTCGAGAGCCGCAAGGACCAACAGGCGGCGGCCCCGATCAGCGCGATCCGGGTCCGGGTCGCCGGGGTGGACGGCTACACCGAGGGGGCGGAACAGCAGGTCCGGCAGGTCGCCGCCCAGCTCGCCGAACGTACCGGGCTGGACGTGGACGTCACCTTCGGCTCGTCCCCGGCTCCGCAGACCGTCGAACTGCCCGCCGGGTCGTTCGGCCGGCCGGAACTGCGGCTGACCGAGGGCTGGTCCTCGATCGGCGTGGCGTCGGTCATCGTCCAGGCCGTCGACCGCAAGAGCGTCGTGCTCTTCCTGCTGGTCCTGGTCGTCTGCACGCTGTTCCTGGCCAACGCGGTCTCCGCCGCCGTCCGGGACCGTCGCGGCGAACTGGCGGTGCTCGCCTGCCTCGGTTGGCCGGCCCGACGGATCGCCGCGGCGATCCTCGGCGAGGTCGCGTTGATCGGGCTCGCCGCCGGGCTGCTGGCGCTGCTCCTCGCCGCCCCGCTCGGCGCCGTCCTCGACGTCGACGTCGGCTGGCGGCGGGCGCTGCTCGCCGTACCGGTGGCGTTGCTGGTCGCGGTCGTGGCCGGTGCGGGTCCGGCGCTGCGGGCCGCGCGGGCCCACCCGGCCGCCGCCCTCCGCCCGGCGGTCACCCCGGTGCGCCGGGCCCGACGGGTACGTGGCGTACTCGGACTCGCCGTGGCCAACCTGGTCCGGGTGCCGGGACGGGCCCTGCTCGGCGCGACGGCCCTCGGCATCGGCGTCGCCGCGCTGACCGTGCTCGCCGCGATCAACCACGCGTTCCGGGACACCGTGCTGGGCAGCCTGCTCGGCGACACCGTCTCGGCGACCGTCCGGACCACCGACCTGGTCGCCGCGATCGCCACCGTGCTGCTCGGCGCGGCGGCCGTCGCCGACGTGCTGTACCTGAACATCCGCGACCGGTCGGCCGAGCTCGCGGCCCTGCGGGCCACCGGCTGGACCGAGGCCGCGCTGACCCGGCTCGCCGCGTACGAGGGGATCGGGATCGGCCTGCTCGGCGCGGCGGTCGGTGGCGCGCTCGGGCTCGCCGGCGCCGCCGTGCTGATCGGTGACCTGACCGGCGGGGTCCTGCTCACCGGGGCGGGCACCGCCGCCGCCGGGGCGCTGGTCGCCTGCCTCGCGGCGCTCGTCCCGGCGGCGCTGCTGCGCCGCATCCCCACCGGCCAACTGCTCGCGGAGGAGTGACCATGGCGAACACCGGGGTCCCGATCACGATCACCGGCCTGACCAAGACGTTCCGGAGTGGCGACCTCCCGATCGTCGCGCTCGACAACCTGTCGCTCGCGGTCGCCGCCGGTTCGGTGGTGGGGCTGACCGGACCGAGCGGCTCCGGGAAGTCGACCCTGCTGCACCTGGTCGGCGCGATGGAGGCGGCCGACGAGGGCACGGTTGTCGTCGGCGGCCAGGAGATCACCAGGCTCTCCCGGCGGGCCCTCGCCGGATACCGCCGGAGCGTGGGATTCGTCTTCCAGCGCTACCACCTGCTGCCCGCGCTCACCGCGCTGGACAACGTGGTCGCGCCGGTGCTGCCGTACCGGGTCGGGTTCGACCGGGTCGCCCGCGCCCGCGAACTGCTCGACGCCGTCGGCCTGGCCGGCCGGGAACAGGCGCTGCCGGCCCAGCTCTCCGGCGGTCAGCAACAGCGGGTCGCGGTGGCCCGGGCGCTGATCGGCGAGCCGGCGCTGCTGCTCGCCGACGAGCCGACCGGCAACCTCGACTCGACCACCGGCGCGGAGATCATCGACCTGCTGCTCCGGCTGCACGACGAGCGGGGGATGACGATCGTGCTCGCCACCCACGAGCAGCACGTGGCGGCCCGGTGCGACCGGCTGGTCCGGCTGCGCGACGGGCGGATCGCCGAGGAACTCGACCTCACCGGCGGCGACGACCCGGCCGAAACCCTGCACCGGGCGACCCAGCTCCGGCTCTGACCGCTCGTGGGAGGTCAGAGCCGGAGCGCCGTCAGACCCGGCGGGGCGCCGTCAGCAGGGGCTGGCGGCACGGACCTCGGCGGCGATCCGCTCGGCGATCTCCTGGGCGAGATCCAGGGTCAGTGCCTCGACCATCACCCGGACCAGTGGTTCGGTCCCGGAGGGGCGGAGCAGCACCCGACCGGTCTCGCCCAGTTCCGCCTCGGCCCGCGCGACCTCGTCGAGCACCCCCTGCGCCCCGGCGCCCACGGTCCGGTCCCCGACCGGCACGTTGATCAGGACCTGCGGCAGCTTCGTCACCACCGACGCCAGCTCGGCCAGGGACCGGCCGGTCGCCGCCACCCGGGACATCAGGTGCAGCCCGGTCAGGATCCCGTCGCCGGTGGTGGCGTACGCGGGCAGCACCAGGTGGCCGCTCTGCTCGCCGCCGAGCGCCAGCCCGGACGCCCGGAGCTCCTCCAGCACGTACCGGTCGCCGACCTTGGTCTCGACCAGCCGGATGCCGGCCGCGGACATGGCGAGGCGGAGGCCGAGGTTGCTCATCACCGTCGCGACCAGGGTGTCCCGGGTCAGCGTGCCGGCCTCCCGCATGGCGAGGGCGAGGATCGCCATGATCTGGTCGCCGTCGACCTCGTCGCCGTCGGCGGTGATCGCGACACACCGGTCCGCGTCGCCGTCGTGCGCGATGCCGAGGTCCGCCCCGTGCTCCTGCACCGCGGCGCGGAGCGCGTCGAGGTGGTTCGACCCGCACTCGTCGTTGATGTTGAGACCGTCCGGTTCCGCGTGGATCGCGATCACCTCGGCGCCGGCCTCCCGGTACGCCACCGGCGCGACCTCCGAGGCGGCGCCGTTCGCGCAGTCGACCACGATCTTGAGCCCGTCGAGGCGGTGCGGCACCGTCCCGACCAGGTGCTGTACGTAGTGCTCGGCACCGTCCAGCAGGTCGTGCACCCGGCCGATGGCGGCCCCGGTCGGCCGGGTCCAGCCGGCTGTGTCGTTCGCCTCGACGGCCGCCTCGATCCGCAGTTCGATCTCGTCGGGGAGCTTGTGCCCGCCGGCGGCGAAGAGCTTGATCCCGTTGTCCGGCATCGGGTTGTGCGAGGCGGAGAGCATCACCCCGAAGTCCGCCTTGGCCTCGCTGACCAGGAAGGCCACCCCGGGGGTCGGCAGCACGCCGACCCGGACCACGTTGGCGCCCGCGCTGGTCAGTCCGGCGACCACCGCCGCCTCCAGCATCTCGCCGCTGGCCCGGGTGTCCCGGCCCACCACCGCGAGCGGCGGATGGCTGCGGTCGGACTCGGCGAGGGTGTGCGCGGCGGCGACCGCCACCGCGAGCGCCAGCTCGGGAGTCAGGTCGGCGTTAGCGCGTCCGCGTACGCCGTCGGTGCCGAACAGCCGCCCCATGGTTGAAACCTCCGTCAGAGCGCACCCGTGGAAAAGACCTGGAAAGACCTGGAAAGCCCGAACGGCCGGTACCGCCACCGCAGAAAGGGGGGCGGTACCGGCCGTCCGGTCAGTAGTACAAAGGTGTGAAGCTGGTGATCAACGCTTCGAGTACTGGGGCGCCTTGCGGGCCTTCTTGAGACCGTACTTCTTGCTCTCCTTGACCCGGGCGTCCCGGGTGAGGAAGCCGGCCTTCTTGAGGGCGGGGCGGTCGTCCGGGTCGTTCGTGATCAGGGCCCGGGCGATGGCGAGCCGCAGCGCACCGGCCTGGCCGGTGATGCCGCCGCCACGGAGGTTGGCGATCACGTCGAAGGCCTCGGCCTTCTCGGCGGTCACCAGCGGCTCCTTGATCAGCTGCTGGTGGACCTTGCTGGGGAAGTACGCCTCCAGCTCACGGCCGTTGCAGGTGATCTTGCCGCTGCCGGGGACGATCCGGACCCGGACAATCGCCTCCTTGCGGCGGCCCACGGTCTGGATCGGGCGGTCGCCGCGCGGGGCCCGGACCACCGGGGCGGGCACCGGAGCGTCGGCGGTCGCGATGGTGTCGGTCATGCTGTTTCCTTCGCCCGCGCTCACTGCGCGATCTGCTTGATCTCGAACGGCACCGGCTGCTGCGCGGCGTGCGGGTGCTCGGCACCGGCGTAGACCTTCAGCTTCTTGATCAGCTGACGGCCGAGCTTGTTGTGCGGCAGCATGCCCTTGACGGCCAGCTCGATGGCCCGGTCGGGACGCTTGGCCAGCAGCTCCTCGTAGCGGACCTGCTTCAGACCGCCCGGGTAGCCGGAGTGCCGGTAGGCGATCTTCTGCTGACGCTTGTTACCGGTCAGCGCCACCTTGCCCGCGTTGACGATGACGACGAAGTCACCGGTGTCGACGTGCGGCGCGAAGGTCGGCTTGTGCTTGCCCCGCAGCAGCGTGGCGGCGTGGGTGGCCAGTCGGCCCAGCACGACGTCAGAGGCGTCGATGACGTGCCACTGACGCTCAATTTCACCCGGCTTCGGGCTGTACGTACGCACAGGTCTACCTTGTCTCGTCGTCGGTCTGGGGTCACGCACCGGTCGCCAGGCGCGTACGAACGACCAAGCGTACCTGAGGTACGTCCGCACCACCTGCTCGGGGCACGTCCGCTCTTGTCGGCACGCTTTCGGCTGTCACGTGAAAAATTGCTTGTCACACAACAGCAGGCAACGATACCCGGTCGCCGGCCTCGGGGTCAAAACGACCCCGGGCCAGCCGGTCCGGCGCCGGGCCCAGCTCACGGGCAGTCCGGAACCAGCCCTTTCCGGCGCCACGGACACCCGGCACGCGGTCGGCCGAGATCGAGCGCGGGACGACTCCGGCCGCCCCTCTCGTCACACCCCCGGCAGGGCGTGTCGGCGGGCCGGCCGGAGGTAGACCACCCAGGTGACCGCGAAGCAGAGGGCGTACCAGACGATGAAGGCGAGGTACGCCGCGTCGGCGGTCTGGTAGGCCAGGAACGACTGCCGGAAGGCGATGTTGACCAGCACACCGCCGAAGGCGCCGACCGCGCCGGCGATCCCGATCAACGCTCCGGAGAGCCGCCACGCCTGCCGCTGCGCGGTGGCCGCGTCGAGCCGGCCCGACGAGACCGCCAGCCCCGCCTTGGCCCGGAAGATCGCCGGGATCATCTTGTACGTCGACCCGTTGCCCACCCCGGAGAAGACGAAGAGCCCGATGAAGCCGATCAGGTAGAGCGGCAACGACCGCTCGCCGGAGGCGAAGTACACCAGCGCCGCACCGGCGGCCATCGCGGCGAAGTTCCAGAGGGTGACCCGGGCCCCGCCGAACCGGTCGGCCAGCCAGCCGCCGACCGGGCGGATCAACGAGCCGACCAGCGGCCCGAGGAAGGTCAGGTACGCCGCGTCGATCGGAGTGGCGAACTGCTCCCTGAACTGCACCTGGAGCACCTGACCGAAGGCGAAGCCGAACCCGATGAAGGAGCCGAAGGTGCCGATGTACAGCACCGACATGATCCAGGTGTGCGGGTCACGGGCGGCCTCCCGCATCGCGCGCTTCTCGTTGCGGACCCCGGTGATGTTGTCCATGTACCGGGCCGAGGCGAGCGCGGCGAGCACGATCAACGGGAGGTAGACAGCCGGCACCAGCCTCGGGTACGCGGCGCCCGCGGTCGCCAGCACCGCCAACCCGACCAGCTGTACCGCGGCGACCCCGATGTTGCCGCCGCCGGCGTTCAGCCCGAGCGCCCAGCCCTTGAGTCGTTGCGGGTAGAAGAGGTTGATGTTCGCCATCGACGAGGCGAAGTTGCCGCCGCCGACCCCGGCGAGGCAGGCCAGCACCATCAGCGTGCCGTACGACACGCCCGGCTCGATCAGGATCGTCATCGGCACCGCCGGCAGGAGCAGCAGCAGGGCGCTGACGATCGTCCAGTTCCGCCCCCCGAACCGGGCCACGGCCAGGGTGTACGGCAGCCGCAGGGCCGCGCCGAGCGCGGTCGGTACCGCGGTGAGCAGGAACTTGCCGGCCGGGTCGATGCCGTACTCGGGGCCGAGGAAGAGCACCATCACCGACCAGAGACTCCAGACGGAGAAGCCGATGTGCTCCGAGGTGATCGAAACGATCAGGTTGCGCCGGGCGATCGGCGCCCCGGTGGTACGCCAGAAGTCCGGGTCCTCCGGACGCCAGTCGTCGAGTTGGTGCCGGCGACCCGGTGGGCTGGCCTCGGTGGGATGCACCGCCGGGGCGGTGGCCGTACTGTCGGTGCCGCCGGGAGCGGCCGTCGTGCCCGTACGGGCGGCGGTGTCGGTCATGCCGCCCGAACGTAGGAGTCGGCGGTTTCCCGACCGTTCGCGTCACGGGTCGGGCCGGCAACGGTCCGCGCACGACCCGTCCGGCCAGGTGGTGAGACGGGCCCGCCCGACGACCTCAGTCCAGTTCGCGCCGGCCGCCGAAGACGGCGAACCGCCACGCCTTGTAGAAACAGTCGACGCCGACGAAACCGGCCTCGCCCAGCCAGCGGCACTGGTCCGGCACCGGGGCCGGCCGGTCGTGCGCCATCCGCTGCCGGGCGCCGGCGATCTCCTCCTCGGTGGCGCCGAGCGCGGTGATCTGCGCCTGCCACACCTCGTCGTAGCGCAGGTCGAGGTCGGGGGTCGGGCCGGCGACCTGGTCGGCGTTGACGAAGACGCCGCCGGGCACCAGGACCTGCCGGATCCGCCGGTACAGGTCGCGCTTGGTGACGTCGTCCAGGTGGTGGATGGCCAGGGCCGAGACGACCGCGTCGTACGGCCCGCCGGGCAGCGGCCCGGCCAGGTCGGCGACGACCGTCGTGTACGGCATGCCGCGCCGGACGAGGTGCCCCTCGGCGACCGCGAGCATCGCCGGCGCCGCGTCGAGCAGGGTCGACCGGATTCCGGGCACCGCACCGGCGAGCAGCAGGGTGAGTAGTCCGGTGCCGGCGCCGAGGTCGAGCACCGTCGGGACACGTCCGGAGGCGAGCGCGCGGCGCAGCGGCGGGGCGGCCACCTCCACCGCCGTGCCGTAGAAGTCGTCGAAGCAGGGCAGCAGCCGACGCCGGGATTCGTCGTACGTGCCGGCCGCCGCGTCGAAGAGGGAGGCCACCGCCATCACGCTTCTCCTGACAGGTGGAAGATCGGTCCCAGATACCGAAGCCGATCTTAGTCCCGGCCGGGGTCGGCGCCACCATCGTGCCACCGGGATACCGGCCGACCGGCTGCCCCGGCTCTGTGTGAGCGGCTCTTGACAGGCCCGAAACACACGGGACCCGGCAGTGAAACCGGCCGCCGGCACGCTTCCGGACATGACAGACGGTGCACGAGCTGCGACGCATTCGGGTGATGTGTCCCAGGACGTCGCCACGCACTGCCCGTACTGTGCCCTGCAGTGTGGCATGACGCTGCGCGCCGCCGGGCCCGGCGGCCGGGTCGAGGTACTGCCCCGGCAGTTCCCCACCAACCGCGGCGGGCTCTGTCAGAAGGGCTGGACCGCCGCCGAACTCCTCGACCACCCGGACCGGCTCACCACCCCGCTGCTACGGGACCGTCCCGGCGCCGAGCTGCGCCCGGCGAGCTGGGCCGAGGCACTGGACCGGATCGAAGGCGGGATCCGCGGCGTACAGCAGACGTACGGCCGGGACGCGGTGGCGGTCTTCGGCGGCGGCGGCCTCACCAACGAGAAGGCGTACGCGCTCGGCAAGTTCGCCCGGGTGGCGCTCGGCACCCGGAACATCGACTACAACGGACGGTTCTGCATGTCCTCGGCGGCGGCCGCCGGGATGCGGGCCTTCGGCGTCGACCGGGGGCTGCCCTTTCCACTGGCCGACCTCGGCACCGCCGACACCCTGCTGCTGGTCGGCGCCAACGTCGCCGAGACGATGCCGCCGCTGGTCCGCTACCTGGTGGAGCAGCGGCAGCGCGGCGGCACCCTGATCGTGGTCGACCCCCGGGCCACCGCGACCGCCCGGCAGGCCGACCTGCACCTGCAGCCCACCCCGGGCACCGACCTCGCGGTCGGCAACGCGCTGCTGCACATCGCCCTGGCCGAGGGCCTGCTCGACAAGGACTACATCGCCGCCCGGACCACCGGATTCGACGAGGTCCGCCGGGTCGCGGCCGGCTACTGGCCGGCCCGGGTCGAGCAGCTCTCCGGGGTGCCGGTGGCCGACCTGGAGGCGGCGGCCCGGGCGCTCGGCACCGCCGAACGGGCGGTCATCCTGACCGCGCGCGGCGCCGAGCAGCACGCCAAGGGCGTCGACACCGTCAGCGCCTTCATCAACCTGGCCCTGGCGCTCGGGCTGCCCGGCCGCCCCGGTTCCGGGTACGGCTGCCTCACCGGCCAGGGCAACGGCCAGGGTGGCCGGGAGCACGGGCAGAAGGCCGACCAGCTTCCCGGCTACCGACGGATCGACGACCCGGCGGCCCGGGAGCACGTCGCCGGCGTCTGGGGGGTCGCGCCGGAGGCGCTGCCCGGGCCGGGTGTGTCGGCGTACGAGCTGCTGGACGCGCTCGGCACCGCCGACGGCCCGAAGGCGCTGCTGGTCTTCGGCTCCAACCCGGTGGTCTCGGCGCCCCGGGCAGCCCGGGTCACCGACCGGCTACGCGCCCTCGACCTGCTGGTCGTCGCCGACTTCGTCCGCTCCGAGACCGCCGAGCTCGCCGACGTGGTGCTGCCCACCGCGCAGTGGGCCGAGGAGGACGGCACGATGACCAACCTGGAGGGCCGGGTGCTGCGCCGCCGGGCGCTGCGTCCGCCGCCGCCGGGGGTCCGGACCGACCTGGCGATCCTCGCCGAGCTGGCGGACCGGCTCGATCCGCCCTCGACGGTCGGTGCCGGGCCCCGGTTCCCGACCGAGCCGGACGAGGTCTTCGCCGAACTGCGCCGGGCGTCGGCGGGCGGGATCGCCGACTACTCGGGGATCAGCTGGGACCGGATCGACGCCGAGCAGGGGGTCTTCTGGCCCTGTGCCGCACAGGACCGGCCGGGCACGCCGCGCATGTTCACCGACCGGTTCCCCACCCCGGACGGCCGGGCCCGGTTCGTGCCGGTGGAACACCGGCCGGTCGCCGAGGAGGTGTGCCCGGACTATCCGGTGTACCTCACCACCGGCCGGGTGCTGGCGCAGTACCAGTCGGGGGCGCAGACCCGGCGGATCGACCCGCTGCGTCGGGCCGCGCCGAACGCCTTCGTGGAGCTGCACCCCGACCTGGCGGCCCGGCTCGGCGTCGACGACGGCGACGAGGTACGGGTGACCAGCCGGCGCGGCGAGATGCGGGCCCCGGCGCGGTTGAGTCCGACGATCCGCCCGGACACCGTCTTCGCCCCGTTCCACTGGGCGGGTACGGCCCGGATCAACTCGGTGACCAGCGACGCCCTCGACCCGGTCTCCCGGATGCCGGAGTTCAAGGTCTGCGCGGTCCGGGTCGAGAAGGTCTGAACGAGGTCGGGGCGCAACGGCGGTGGGGGCGCGACAGAAGCGGGGTCCACGAGGGCGTGGACCAGGGGTGTGGAGGACGGACGGGAACGAGCGAGAGGCGAGCAGCGTGGGCAACCCAGGCAACCGGATCGTCATCGTCGGACACGGCATGGCCGGCGCCCGGCTGGCGGCCGAGCTACCGGCCCGGTCGCCGGACGTGAAGGTGACCGTCCTCGGCGCCGAGCCGCACCGGGCCTACAACCGGATCATGCTGTCCAGCCTGCTGGCCGGCAAGGTCGACGAGGCGGGTGTGGAGCTGGCCGAGGCGGCCGGGCACGGGATCGACGTACGACCGGGGGTCGAGGTGACCTCGATCGACCGGGCCGCCCGGACGGTCCGCACCGACCGGGGTGACGTGCTCGGCTACGACCACCTGGTGCTCGCCACCGGTGGCCGGGCGCTGATCCCGCCGCTGGCCGGTCTGGACCCGGACCGGCTGCCGGAGCGGATCGCGGTCTTCCGTACCCTCGGCGACTGCCGCCGGATCCTCGCGATCGCCGACGCCGCCCGCCGGGCGGTGGTGCTCGGCGGCGGGCTGCTCGGTCTGGAGGCGGCCCGGGGCCTGGCCACCCGGGGTCTGGACGTACAGGTGGTGCACCCGGTCGGCCACCTGATGGAACGGCAACTGGATCCGGCCGCCGGGGCGGTGCTGGCCCGGACCCTGGCCGGGCTCGGCGTCACCACCCACCTGGAGGTGGCGGCGACCGCGGTCGAGACCCGCGGCAACGAGGTGGTGCTCACCCTCTCCGACGGCCGGCAGATCAGCACCGACCTGCTGGTCCTCTCCTGCGGGATCCGTCCGGACGTGGCGTTGGCCCGGTCCGCCGGGCTGACCGTGAACCGGGGTGTGGTGGTCGACGACCGGCTGCGGACCAGCGACCCGGACATCTCGGCGATCGGCGACTGCGCCGAACACGACGGCATGGTGGGCGGCCTGGTCGCTCCGGCCTGGGAACAGGCCCGGGTGCTGTCCCGGGTGCTGACCGGGGACAACCCCGGCGAGCGCTACCGGCCCCGGCCGCCGGTGACCCGGCTGAAGGCGGCCGGGATCGACCTCGCCGCGATGGGCGACCCCGGGTTCGGCGGTGGCGCCGACGTCGAGGAGCTCAGCTTCTCCGATCCGAGCCGGGGGACGTACGCCCGGTTGCGGATCGTCGGCGAGCGGCTGACCGGCGCGATCATGCTCGGCGACAACCCGGCGGTCGGCACCGTGATCCAGCTCTTCGACCGGGGTACGCCGGTGCCGCTGGACCGCCGGACCCTGCTGCTGGGCCGCAGCCGCGACGCGGCGGCTCCGGCCGCCGTCGAGTCTCCGGCGCTGATGCCGGACGCGGCGACGGTCTGTCAGTGCAACACCGTGCGCAAGGGTGCGCTGGTGCGCTCCTGGCGCGCCGGGGCCCGGTCCATGGACGAGCTGGTCGCCGCCACCCGGGCGACCACGGGCTGCGGCAGCTGCCGGGACGCCGTCGAGGGGATCCTCGGCTGGCTTTCCACAGTAGACACGCCGGACGCGGCGGAGGAGGTGGCGGCCTGATGGGGACGTCGGAGCGGGTTGTCGTCATCGGCAACGGCATGGTGGGACAACGGTTCGTCGAGGCACTGCGGGCCCGGGACACCGCCGGCCGCTGGCAGGTCACCGTACTCGGCGAGGAGGGTCGACCGGCGTACGACCGGGTGCGGCTCTCGGCGTTCTTCGACGGGGTCAGCGCCGAGGAACTCAGCCTGCACCGGCCCGACGGCGGGGTCGACCTGCGGCTGGGCGAGCCGGTCACCACCATCGACCGGGAGCGTCGGGTGGTCCGGACCGGAGCCGGCGAGTACCCGTACGACGCGGTGGTGCTGGCGACCGGCTCGTACCCGTTCGTGCCGCCGATCGACGGCGCGTACGTCGACGCCGGGCCGGACGCACTCGGCCCGACGCCGGCGCTGCGTCCCGGGGTCTTCGTCTACCGCACCCTGGACGACCTGGCCGCGATCCGCGACTTCGCCAAGGGCCGGCGGACCGGGGTGGTGATCGGCGGTGGCCTGCTCGGCCTGGAGGCGGCGAACGCGCTGCGGCTGCTCGGGCTCAACACCCACGTGGTCGAGTTCGCCCCCCGGCTGATGCCGGTCCAGGTCGACGAGGCCGGCGGTGCGATGCTGCGCCGGTACGTCGAGGAGCTCGGCGTCGTCCCGCACCTCGGGGTGGCCACCACCGCGATCCGGTCCCGCCCGGACGGCGGGCTGGCCGGGCTGACCCTCTCCGACGGCGGCTGGCTGCCTGCCGACCTGGTGGTGGTGGCCGCCGGCATCCGTCCCCGGGACGAACTCGCCCGGGCCGCCGGGCTGGACCTCGGCGACCGCGGCGGGGTACGGGTCGACGACACCTGCCGCAGCGCCACCGACGAACGGATCTGGGCGGTCGGCGAGTGCGCCGCCGTCGACGGGGTCTGCTACGGCCTGGTCGCGCCCGGCTACGCGATGGCCGAGGTGGTGGCCGACCGGCTGGTCGGCGGTACGGCGAGTTTCCCCGGCGCCGACACCTCGACGAAGTTGAAACTGCTCGGGGTAGACGTCGCCGCGTTCGGCGACGCGCACGGGCAGACCCCGGGCTGCCTCGACGTCACGTTCGTCGACCCGGCCACCCGGGTGTACGCCAAACTGGTCCTCTCCGACGACGCGAAGACCCTGCTCGGCGGGGTGCTGGTCGGGGACGTGACGGCGTACCCGACGCTGCGGGCCAGCGTCGGCGGTGCGCTGCCCGGCGCCCCGCTCGCGCTGCTCGCCCCGGCCGGGGACGGCGCCGGGACCGGGGCCGGGATCGCCGCGCTGCCCGGCACCGCCCAGGTCTGCTCCTGCAACGGGGTGACCAAGGACCAGCTGGTCGGGGCGATCGCCGAGGGCTGTGCGGACGTACCGGCGCTGAAGGAGTGCACCCGGGCCGGGACGAGCTGCGGTTCCTGCGTACCGATGCTGAAGCAGCTGCTGGCGGTCTCCGGGGTACAGCTCAGCAAGGCGCTCTGCGAGCACTTCGACCACAGCCGGCAGGAGCTGTTCGACATCATCCGGGTCCGCGGCATCACGACCTTCTCGCAACTGGTCGCCGAGCACGGGCGCGGCCGGGGCTGCGACATCTGCAAGCCGGCGGTCGCCTCGATCCTGGCCTCGCTCGGCAACGGCTACGTGCTCGACGGCGAGCAGGCGACGCTGCAGGACACCAACGACCACTTCCTGGCCAACATCCAGCGGGACGGGACGTACTCGGTGGTGCCGCGGATCCCGGGCGGGGAGATCACCCCGGAGAAGCTGATCGTGATCGGCGAGGTGGCCCGGGACTTCAACCTCTACACGAAGATCACCGGCGGGCAGCGGATCGACCTGTTCGGCGCCCGGGTCGAGCAGCTGCCGAAGATCTGGAGGCGACTGGTCGACGCCGGTTTCGAGTCCGGCCACGCGTACGGCAAGGCGCTGCGCACGGTCAAGTCCTGCGTCGGCTCCACCTGGTGCCGGTACGGAGTGCAGGACTCGGTCGGGCTCGCCATCGCGCTGGAACTGCGCTACCGGGGACTCCGCGCCCCACACAAGATCAAGTCTGCGGTCTCCGGCTGCGCCCGGGAGTGCGCCGAGGCCCGGAGCAAGGACTTCGGGGTGATCGCCACCGAGGGCGGCTGGAACCTCTACCTCGGCGGCAACGGCGGCTTCCGACCCCGGCACGCCGAACTCTTCGCCACCGACCTGTCCACCGAGGAACTCGTCCGCTACGTCGACCGGTTCCTGATGTTCTACATCCGCACCGCCGACCGGTTGCAGCGGACCGCCGCCTGGGTCGAGGCGATGGACGGCGGGCTGGACCACCTGCGGGCGGTCATCGTCGACGACTCGATCGGACTCTGCGCCGACCTCGACGCCGCGATGGCCCGGCACGTCGGGTCGTACGCCGACGAGTGGCGGGAAACCCTCGCCGACCCGGACCGGCTGCGCCGGTTCACGTCCTTCGTCAACGCGCCGGACGTACCGGACCCGTCGATCACGTTCGAGGTGGAACGGGGACAGCCCGTTCCGGCCCTGGGAGAACGCCGACCGGTGGCGCTCGGCCTCCCGACGAGCATGGGGGTACCGAATTGACCCGGGACACCACGATCAACGACGGCCGTCGGTGGACGCCGATCTGCCCGTACTCCCGGTTGGAGCCGGAACGCGGGGCGGCGGCGCTGGTCGACGGCGAGCAGGTCGCCGTCTTCCGGACCTACGACGACCAGCTCTTCGCCATCGGCCAGCGGGATCCGATCGCCGGCGCCCACGTGATGTCCCGGGGCATCGTCGGCAGCCGGGGCGACATTCCGACCGTCGCCTCCCCGCTGCACAAGCAGGTCTACGACCTGCGGACCGGCGAGTGCCTCGACGTGCCCGGCGTCCGGGTGCCGACCTACCCGGTGCGCTGCCGCGACGGCCTGGTCGAGGTGGCCACCGGGCCGGCCCCGACGCCGGATGCCACCCGCGGCGACACCGGGCCACCGGTGGCGGCCGGGGCCGGTCGGTCCGGCCAGCGCCCCGGAGAGCGCTGATGGCCGACGAACTCTCCGGGTTCACCATCGGGGTGACCGCGGACCGGCGTCGCGACGAACTCACCGCGATGCTGGAACGACGCGGCGCCCGGGTGGTGCTCGCCCCGGCCCTGCGGATCGTGCCGCTGGCCGACGACACCGAACTGCGCGCCGCGACCCGAGCCTGCCTGGACAACCCACCGGACATCCTGATGGCCAACACCGGCATCGGGATGCGCGGCTGGCTGGAGGCGGCCGAGGGCTGGGGGCTCGCCGAACCGCTGCGCTCGGTGCTCTCACACGCCTACATCGTCAGCCGGGGGCCGAAGGCGCGCGGCGCGATCCGGGCCGCCGGCCTGCACGACGAGTGGTCACCCGCCTCGGAGAGCTGCGACGAGGTGATCGAACACCTCCGGCAACGCGGGGTACGCGGCCAGCTCATCGCCATGCAGCTGCACGGCGAGCGGCAGCCGGAGTGCACCGCCGCCCTGGAGGACGCCGGCGCCACGGTGATCGAGGTGCCGGTCTACCGGTGGGCGCCGCCGACCGACCCGGCACCGCTGCACCGGCTGATCGACCTGATCGCCGGACGGCTGGTCGACGCGGTCACCTTCACCTCCGCGCCGGCGGTCACCGCGCTGCTCCGGGCCGCCGGGCCGAGCAGCGACGCGGTGCTGGACGCGCTGCGCACCGACGTACTGGCCGCCTGCGTCGGGCCGGTCACCGCGGCCCCGCTGCGCCGGCACGGCGTACCGGTGGTCGCGCCGACCCGGGCCCGGCTCGGCGCCCTGGTCCGCACCATCGTGGACGAACTGCCGCCCCGGGCGGTCAGCGTCAAGGTCGCCGGACACCTGCTGACCCTGCGCGGGCACGCGGCGATCCTGGACGGTGAACTGCGCCCGCTGGCCCCCGCGCCGATGGCGGTGCTGCGGGCGCTGGCCAGTACCCCCGGCCGGGTGATGTCCCGGGCCGCCCTGCTGCGCACCCTGCCCCGGGGCGCCGACGAACACGCCGTGGAGATGGCGGTGGCCCGGCTGCGGGCCGGACTCCGTACGCCCGGTCTGGTGCAGACCGTGGTCAAACGCGGCTACCGGCTGCCGGTCGACTGAGCCGGGTAGCCGCTGCGGTGGCACGGCCGGCCGGGGCCGCCCGACCGCGCGACCTCACGCCGGTCGTACGCCCTTGACGGGCCGTCGCCCGGTTGGCAGTGTGGTGCCCAGTGCATCGACAGATCTCTGTCCGTTGCCTCCACGGTCCTGTGCCACGTCCCGACCGGCCTCTCCCCGCCGAGGAGAACCATGATCACGCGTCTGCGCGCGCTGGCGGCCGCCGTACTGGCCACCGCCCTGGTCGCCACCGTCGGCTGCTCCGACTCCGGACCGGAGCCCGGCGGCGGGAGCGACGGACCCGACCGGGTGACGTACCTGACCGGGTTCGGCACCGGCGGCCATGACGCGTTCGCCTGGGTGGCGAAGGAGAAGGGCTTCTACCGGGACGCCGGACTCGACGTCGAGATCCAACTGGGTGCGCCGGCCACCAACGCCCAGGGGCTCATCTCCGGCCAGGCCCAGTTCACCTACAGCGACGTGACCCAGCTGATGATCCAGGCCGGCGCCCGCCGGATCACCGACCTGCGGATCATCGCCGCCGTGCACCAGAGCACCCTGGTCGCCATCCTCGCCCCCGAGGGCTCGGGCGTCCGCACGCCGAAGGACCTGGCGGGGAAAAAGGTCGGGGTGGCGGCCGGTTCGATCACCAGCACGCTGCTGCCGGCGTACGGCCGGCTCGCCGGCTTCGACGCCAACACGCTGGAGTTCGCCGAGGCGACCCCGCAGAACCTGGTGGGCCTGCTCGCCAGCGGCCAGGTCGACGTCCTCAGCACCTTCGTCATCACCCAAAACACCGTCGAGACGGTGACCGGGAAGAAGATGGTCGTCCTGCCGGTCGCCGACCACCTGCCGGACCTGCTCGGCACCGGGCTCACCACCACCGCCGACTACGCCCGGCAGAACCCGGACCTCGTCCGGCGGTTCCGGGAGGCGTCGATGGCGGGTCTGCGGTACACGATCGAGCACCCGGACGAGGCCGCGAAGATCATGAAGGCCAACAACCCGGCCGTCAACGAGCAGGGGGCCGCCGCCGAGATCCGGCTGATGACCCCGTACGTCACCGCGGCGCCGGGTGGCGTGGTCGGCGCCATCGACCCGCAGCGGGCCGCCCGGGCCGTCACCGTCCTGCAGCAGGCCGGACTGGTTCCGCCCACCCTCACCCCGGAGCAGGTCATCGACTTCTCCCTCGTACCGAAGGCCTGACCCCCCGCGTGCGGACCCGGCCGGGGCAGCCGCGGTGACCGACCGGCCGGCGCTCTCCCCCGGCGCCCGGATCGGACTCCCGATCGTCGGCGTGCTGACCACGATCGGCCTCTGGTGGCTCACCACGATCCTTCTCGACATCGAGCCCCTCTTCCTGCCGGCACCGCCGGACGTGCTCGACGCCTTCGCCTCGAACGCCGGCTACCTCGCCGAGGAGACCTGGTCGACGCTCTGGGCGACGCTGACCGGGTTCGGCCTCGCCGCGCTCGGCGGCCTGCTCGCCGGCATGCTGCTGACCAGCTCACGAGTGCTGGAACAGGCGACCCTGCCGATGATCGTGGCGTTCAACGCGGTCCCCAAGGTCTCCCTCATCCCGCTGCTCGTCCTCTGGATGGGGTACGGCGCGAAGCCGCGGATCACCCTGGTCGTGCTGGTCGCGTTCTTCCCGGTCATGGTCTCGACCATGGCCGGGCTGACCTCGACCCCGACCGAACTGATCGAACTGACCCGGTCCCTGGACGCGTCACGGCTGCGGACCTATCGGACGGTGCGCCTGCCGTGGGCGCTGCCCCAGGTCTTCGTCGGGTTGAAGGTGGCGATGACCCTGGCCCTGATCGGGGCGGTGGTGGCCGAGATCCAGAGTCCGAACGCCGGCCTTGGCGCGATCATCCTGACCACCCAGCAGTCCGCGGACACCCCGCTGGCGTTCGCCGCGATCGGTCTGCTGGCGATCCTCGGGGTCAGCCTCTTCTACCTGGTGGTCGCCGCCGAACGGCTGGCCGTGCCGTGGGCCCGTCAGGTCACCGCGTGACCGGGCCGGTGCGCGCCGTTCAGACCGGGCCCCGGCGCACGCCGCTCAGACCAGGCCGGCGCCGCCGTTGAGGTTGAGGTTGACCGCGTTGGCGGCCGGGTTCTCCAGCAGGAAGACGGCGGCGTGGGTGACGTCCGCCATCGTGGTGAGCCGTCCGGTCGCGGTCCGGGCCCGGTACGTCTCGTGCAGCTGCGCCGGCTGCCCCGCCCAGAACGGGCTGTCGGCGACGATGCTCGGGTGCAGGGCGTTGACCCGCACCGGGGCAAGTTCGGCGGCCAGCACGTTCACCAGGCCGACCACTCCGGCGTTGACCGTGGAGACGGTCGCCGAGCCGGGGAAGGGACGGTCCTTCGAGCCGCCACCGAAGAGCAGGATCGACCCGTTCCGGACGATCCTGCCGTGCAGCGTGTGCGCCACCTCGGGGTAGCCGACCAGTTTCACCGTGACCAGGCTGACCGCCCGGTCGACCTGGTAGTCCACGACCCGGTTGACGTCCCGGACGAAGGCCGCGAGGACCAGGTGCCGGACCGGGCCGATCCCGGCCAGCGCGTCGGCGATCGTCGTCGGTTGGGCCAGGTCGACGGCAACGCCGGTGGTCCGGCCGCCGATCTCGGCCGCCACCGCCACGGTCCGGGCCGAATCCCGCCCGGTGACGACCACCTCGTCGCCCCGCGCCGCGTAGTGCTCGGCCAGGTGGCGCCCCAGGCCGGAGGTACCGCCCACGACCACGACAGCGCCGTCGCCCGAGCCACCTGACACCACCATCCGCCGCCCCTCTCGCCGTCACCGACCGGACCATCCGGGTCCCGACGTCCACCCGGCCGTAACGGTCGGGCGCCCGTTTCCCGTCCACCGGGGCACCCGGGTCCTCGACCGTCTCCCGTGGGCGACAGTCGGGCAGGCCTTCTCCGGGGTACGGCGTTGCCGCCGTACCCCGGAGCGGCACGAGGATCAGCCGACCGGGGTCGGACGCCCCCGGCCGTGCTCCGCGCGCAGCGTCGCCATGGCGTGCTGCACCACGTTCACCAGCACGTGCTTGACCGACTCCCGGTGCCGGGCGTCGCACATCACCATCGGCACGTGCGGCGAGATGGCCAGCGCCTCCCGGATCTCCTCCGCCTCGTACTGCGGGGCGCCGTCGAAGCAGTTCAACGCCACCACGTACGGGAGGTTCCGGTTCTCGAAGTAGTCCAGCGGCGCGAACGCGTCGGTGATCCGCCGGGTGTCGACAAGCACCGCCGCACCGACCGCGCCCCGGATGATCTCGTCCCACATGAACCAGAACCGGGTCTGTCCGGGCGTACCGAACAGATAGAGGATCAGGTCCTGGGCCATGGTGATCCGGCCGAAGTCCATGGCGACCGTGGTGGTCTCCTTGCCCGGCACCTTCGAGGGGTCGTCGATGCCGACCCCGGCCGCGGTCATCACCGCCTCGGTGGTCAGCGGGGTAATCTCCGAGACGGCGCCGACCAGCGTCGTCTTACCGACCCCGAACCCGCCGGCGATAACGATCTTGGCGGAGGTGATACCTCCCCCGCCGCCACCGCCGGGGCGTGACCGGGCCTGGTCATAGCCTGCGAAGTCCACTTAGCACCCTCTCAAGCAGTTCCATCCGCTCCTCGTACGCCTCCGACGGCGGAGCGGCACTGTGCAACGTCAGCAGGCTGTCCGCCACCATGTCGGCGACCAGAACCCGGGCGACACCCAACGGCAACCGGGCGTACGCGGCGATCTCCGCCAGCGACTGTGCCCGGCCCTCGCAGATCGTGGCGATGCGGTGCTTGTCGTGCCCGGCGAACCGGGACTCGACAACCGCGGCCGGACTCGCCGAGAGCACCGCCTCCAGAGCGATGTCCTGACGAGGCTCGGTACGACCGCGGGTGACCGCGTACGGGCGGACAAGAGCACCCCGCGGATCGTCACGTCGTCCCTCCATATCGCGGTCACCTCCTCGGATCTGTTACGCGGTCGCACCGGTCATTCCTGTCGAGCCGTACTAGGGACGCGTGACAGCCTCACGCGGCAGCGGCACCAGCGCCGCACCCACCCGCTCGACGAGCAGGGCCATCTCGTATCCCACCTGACCGACGTCACAGCTCCGGGCCGCCAGCACGGCCATCGAGGAGCCGTCGCTGATCGACATCAGGAACAGGTATCCGCTGTCCATCTCGATGACGGTCTGCAGCACACCGCCGGCGCTGAACATCCGCGACGCGCCGTCGGTCAGGCTGACCACCCCGGAGGTGATCGCCGCGAGCTGGTCCGCCCGGTCCGCGGGCAGGTCGCGGGACGAGGCGAGGAGCAGACCGTCCGCCGAGACCGCCACCACGTGGGCGATCCCCGCGACGCTGTCGGCAAAGTTGGTGAGCAGCCAACTCATGTCCTGCATCGCTGCTGGCCTGTTCATCCGCTGGTCTCCTTGGTTGAGGTGATGCCGTTCTGGTCCACCCCGGCCGTCCGGCCGCGCTGGACGCCCCGGTGGTAGGCCGACAGCAGACCGCGTACCTCGTCGGGGGTTCGCCGGGTCCGCTCTCGACCGGACTTGGTCTCGACGCCGCCGGGCACCAACTGTGCCTGCGGTACCCGCTTCGGCAGACCGGAGCGGGTGGTGCCGCCGGTGGAGGGCTCCGCCGCCCGGCTGGCCAGGGCCCAGCCCTCGTCGGCGGCGGTCCGCCAGGCACCGGCCGGCGGGCCGGCCGGCGCTGCCGCCGGAGCCGGGGCCGCCGCCGGAGCTGCCGCCGGGACCGGCGGCGGGCTGTACGGGGCCGGCGGCGGTGCCGACTGGCCCGGGGTACGGGCGGTCAGCGGTGCCCGTCCCGGAGTGGCGGTGCTCGCCGGAGCCGGCGCGGCCGCCGGCTTCTGCTGGTAGCCGCCCGGCGGGACGGTGAAGATCGCGGTCGCGTCCGATCCGTGGGAACGGAACCAGACCGCCTCCATCTCCCGGAAGATCGGCGAATCGCCGGTGTCCTCCAGCCGGGGCGCGACACTGCTCGCCGCGCTGGCCGCCGGCGCCCCCGCGACCGGCATCCCGGCGACCGGACCGGCCGGCAGGTGGGAGGCGGGTGCCGGGGCCGGCGGGTGACCGGCGAGCGAGGTCGGGTTGCCCGGGCTGCGCTGCGGCAGCGAGCCGACCGTCGGGTAGGCCACCGTCGGGGAGCTGAACCCGCCGCTGGCGGCGAGTCCCGGGTGCGGCGGCGGCGGACTCTGCGGCGACGGCACCATCGTCTGGTACGTCGGCATCGGCGCACCGGGGAGCTGGGTCGCGGTCAGCTGCGTCGGCGGCTGCGTCGGCGGCATACCCGCGTTGACCGGCAGCGGCCGGGACGGCTCCGGGGTCGACGGCGTGGTCTGCCACTGCGGCTGGGCCGGTGCCGCGCTGCGCCAGTTGTCGGTCAGGGTCGCGGCGCGGGACGCACCGGCCGGCGCCATCGGCTCCGACCAGCTTCCGCTCGACGCCGCTGACGTCGGGGCGGCCGACGGCCCGGGCTCGACGGCGAGCGGCTGCCGCGGCCGGCCGAGGATCTGCTCCCGACCCCGGGGCTTGGGCAGCACGATCGCGCTGGCCGGCAGTGTGACCTGTGCCACGGTGCCGCCGTCCACGTTGCGTCGCAGGTCGACCCGGATGCCGTGCCGGTGGGCGAGCCGACCGACGACGGCCAGACCCATCAGCCGGAAGGCCGCGACGTCGACCGCCGGCGGCTCCGACAGCCGACGGTTCAGCGCGTCCATCTGCTCCTCGCTGAGCCCGAGGCCCCGATCCTCCACCTGGACCAGCACGTAGTCCCGGATCCGGCGGGCGTCGGCGACGACGGTGGTGTGCGGGGGCGAGAAGCGGGTCGCGTTGTCGAGCAGCTCGGCGACGAGCCGGACCACGTCGTTGACCGCGTGCGCCGCGACCGAGATGTCCGTGTCGACGGTGCCGAACTCGATCCGGTTGTAGAGCTCGACCTCGGACTGCGCGGCCCGGAGCGCGTCGATCAGCAGGGCGTCCTCACGCCGGGGAGCGGTGGAGTCGGCGCCGGCCAGCACGAGCAGGTTCTCGTCGTTGCGGCGCATCCGAGTGGCCAGGTGGTCGAGTTCGAAGAGCTGGGCCAGCCGCTTCGGGTCCTCCTCGCCCCGCTCGATCGCGTCCAGCTCGCCGATCATCCGGTCGACCAGCGTCTGGCTTCGCCGGGCCAGGCTGAGGAACATCGCCGAGACGCTGGTCCGCAGGGCGGCCTGCTCGGCCGCGATCCGGACCGCCTCCTTGTGTACGACGTTGAAGGCGAGCGCGACCTGGCCGACCTCGTCCTTGTTGTTGAGCCGGATCGGGTCCCGGACCTGCCGGACGATCTCCTCGACACCGCCGTCGCCGACGTTGCCGACGTCACGCAGCCGCTTGACCGCCTCGGGCAGGTCGTGGTTTGCCACCGAGAGCGCGCCCTCCCGCAGCCGGCGCAGCGACTGGTTGAGCGAACGGGCGAGGATCACGGCGAGCGCCAGCGCGACGATGAGCGTCAGCAGCACGATGACCGACTCGACGATGGCCTGCTGGACCACTTCGGACCGGGCGGCGTCGGCCTGGTCGAGCAGGTCCGACTCCAGTCGCGTCTCGGCCCAGCGCATCAGGTCGTTGATCGCGCCGATCGCGATCGCCGCGTCGTTCGCGGAGAGCGGGGCGCGCTGGCCGACCGACCGGGTCAGGTCCTGGGTGACCTGGTCGACGAGCAGCGCCGCGTCGCCGGTGACCGCGCCGTTGAAGACCGCGGACTGCCGGGCGTTGGCGGACGCCGCGAAGGTCAGCAGCGCCTCCTGCTGGCTGGTCTGGGTGGCCACGAAGGCCGAGAACTGTTCCTCGTCGAGCTGCCCACCGCTGAGCGCGCTGAAGACGACCGCCTCCTCCTCGGCGACGGCCTTCTTGGCCTGCGCGAGGGCGGAGAGGGTACGCAGGCTGTCACCGACCGCGCTCTCACCGGAGAGCTGACCGAGGGCGTCACCGTACAAGACGAGCGCGTCGACGATGACGCCGTACCGCAGGACGGGCTCGGCGGCCGGCATCTCCCGCCGGTCCAGCACCTCCTGGCGGGTGCCGTTCAGCGTCGCCAGCCGGTCGTCGATGACCTCTAGCTGGGCCTCGACCGAGTCGGGTACGTCGCTGACCTCGGCCCGCCGGCTGTTGTAGGCGGCGATCCGCTCGTCCGTGTTCCGGACCGCGGTGTTGTAGGCGTCGGCGTTCGGCTTCGCGCTGGCCAGCAGCCGGGCCGCCGCCATCCGCTCGTGGTGCACGTCCTGGGTGAGCGCCGACACGTCGGTGGAGAGTTCGGTCAGTGACCGCACGACGGTGGCGTCGTAGGCGCCGCGTCCGATGTCGACGAGCCGGATCGACGCCAGCGCGATGACCGCGGCGACCGGTACGACAAGGATCAGCGCGAGTTTGGACCGGATCCGGGTGTCCCGGAGCCGGGGAAACCACCGCCGACGCGGTGCGGTCCCCTCCCGCGTTTTATTGGCGGGCAGGGTCGTAGGTCCGGTGCTCACGACATCGCCTCCGTCGTTTCTGTACGTGACCCGTCGACCGATGCCTGCAGCAGCGGATCGAGCCGCACGCGGCACGGCCGCGATTTCATCAGAAGAAGGCCGCTTTGTGAAGCGACGGTAGGGTAGCGAACGGACACCATAGCGCGTCCACTACCCTCGGACCGAGCGTATCGACAAACTGGCAAGCCTCTGATCAGGGCATGTATCGCCAGAGTGGTCGTTCGTATCTGTAAAGTTACGCCCCACCCGTACCCCCTCTTATCACTATGTGAGACCCGTCATCCCGAAACCAGCCCGGACTATCCCGCGCTTGACCCGGGAGCCCGGCATTGGCAAGGTTTTGCGGGTTTGAAGGCTTCGCGCGCACCGTACGGCATACCCGTCCTCACATCCATTGTGGAGGACGCTGTCGGCGACGCGGCCCGGCCCCCCACCCGCGCCGCATTCTTGGAGGACTGAGTTGAGGCCCATCCGCTCCGCGATACCCGCGCTACTCGCGTCGGTCATCATGGCGACCTCGCTGGCCGGATGCCAGTTCGGTGACGCCGAACAGGAGACCGGCGAAATCCTGATCGGCGCCGACCTGGAACTGTCCGGTGCGGCCGCACAGGTTGGCAAGGCCTACCAGCGTGCGCTGGAACTCAAGGTCGAACAGGTGAACAAGTCCGGTGTACTCGGTGGCCGGAAGCTCCGGCTGGACGTCCGGGACAACCGTTTCGACCAGAAGGTGTCGGAAAGCAACATCGGCGACTTCACCAGCAACCCGGCGGTCAACGCCATCATCATGGGCAGCTGCAACGAATGTGCCATCAGCGCGGCGAAAACCGTCAACGACAAGCGCGTACCGACCATCGCCCTGGCCCCCGCCAGCGAGGTCGCCGCCCCGGCCGTCGACCGCCGCTACATGTTCAAGCTGGGCCCCAACGCCCAGGACAACGCCGCCGCCCTGGTCTCCGAACTGACGACCCGCAAGGCCGAGCAGGTCGCCCTGCTGCACACCGACGACAAGTACGGACAGGAGGGACTGCGCACCCTCACCACCGAACTCGAGAAGGCCGACATCACCCTCGTCCGGGCCCGGGCCGTCCAGCCCACCGACACCGACGTCAGCCAGGCGGTCCGCGCCCTGCTCACCCCCGACCCCGACACGGTGATCGTCTGGACCCCGGCCGAGCAGGCCACCCTGGCCAGCGCCAGCCTGGCCGAGGCGAAGTTCACCGGCGACGTCTTCTTCGACGGGGTGGCCGCCGGTGACCTCTTCCTGGGCAGCGGTCCCCGCTCGGCGGAGAACACCACGATGGTCTTCACCCAGACCATGGCGATCGACGACGTGATCGCGACCACCCCGGCGAAGGCCGCCCGCAAGCAGTGGTTCCTGGACTACACCGCGCGGTTCGGCGGCTACTACGGCTACTCGTCGTTCGCCGCGGACGCCGTACAGCTGGTCGTGGACGCGATCCTCCGGGCCAGCGACCACGACGGCACGCCGAGTCGGGACACCGTCCGCGGTCTGCTGGAAACCTCGGAGACCGACGGACTCTCCGGCCCGATCCGGATGACCCCGGAGAACCACTCCGGGCTGATGCCGCAGGCACTCACCCTGCTGGTGGCCCGGGGCGGACGCTGGCGACTGGCCGGTTGACCGGTCGACGGGCGGGGTGGACGGTACGCCGTCCACCCCGCCCGTCTCGAGACTCTTCCTGGACCACCGACGCGGGTGGCGGGCCGGCCCACCGGATGCGTAACGTGCCCCGCATGGCCTTCCGGACCTGGGGCAAGGTGCTGCTGACCGCGCTCGGCATCGGGCTTGCCGCCGGTGCCGGCCAGCTCGGCATCGCGTACGGACTCGGTGTTGTCCGCTTCGACCGGGTGTTCGCGGCGACGCTGGCGAACCAGTGGCCGGCCCAGCTGGTCTGGGTCGGCTGGTTCGCCCTGGCCGCCACGGTGGCCGGCACGGTCGTCGCACACCGGCTCACCCAGCGGTACGACCTGCCGGACACGACCGGCACCCGCCTGGTCACCGCTGTCTCGGCGACGGTCGGCGCGCTCGTCGTCGCGCCGCTGTCCATGCGACCGGCCCGGACGGCGGAGGTCGCCGGAGTGGAGCCGGTCTCCGTGGTCGGCACCACGGCGCTGCTCGGCGCGGTCGTCGGGCTGGTCGTCGCGATCGCCACACTGCACTGGCGTACGGTCGCCCGCGATGTCGCCGTGTTTGTCGGATTCGGCTGGCTGCTCGCGCTCGTCTCGGTTCTGCCGTCCCTCGGCCCCACCGATCCGCTGCCCGCGGTACGCCTCGGTGTGCTGGACCCGGGTTGGCTGGACCACGGCACCGCCCAGCGACTCGCGGTGGTACTCCTGCCGGCGGCGGCACTGGTCGTCGGGGCGCTGCTCGGCGCACTGGCCCGTCGGGACGGGCACCCGGTGCCGGTGGTGGCCACCGCCGGTCTGGCCGGCCCGGCGACGTTCACCACCGTGTACCTGATCGCCGGTGCCGGTGATTCGACCGACGGCTACCAGGCGGCGCCGTACTGGGGGGCGCTGATCGCCGTCGCGGCCGGTGCCATCGGCGCCGGACTCGCCGCCGTGCTCCGCTGGCCCGCCGGTGTGGCGGAGACGGCGGACGGGGCGGATCCGGCGACCCCGAACCTCGACACCCCCGACGAGCCGACAGTGCCGATCGCCCGGGTCGACGGACCGACCACCAGGATCGGCGCGGTTGACCCGCCGACGGTGACGATCGCCCCGGTTGGCGGAGCGGACGCCGGGGACGACGAACCGACGGCGCCACCCGCGACAGCGACGGCGCCCGCCGGTCCGGAGCCGACGTCCGCAGCAACGCCGACACCGGTCGATCCGGAGCGGGCCGTCGTTCTGCAGGCGTCCGACCAGGGGGTCGATAAGGCACCGACGGACCGGGGTGGGCCGGGCGACGACCAGGACCGGGCCGGATCGCCCGGCCGGGTCCGGCGCGGTCTGTTCCGCCGCAACCGGTCCGGCCAGCCGGCCGGGTCCGAGCAGCCGGCCGGGTCCGAGCAGCCGTCGGCGTCCGGCCAGCCGTCGGCATCCGAGCAGCCGTCGGCATCCGGGCAGCCGGCCGGGTCCGACCAGCCGGCCCCATCCGACCAGCCCAACGGGTCCGACCTGCCGTCCGCGTCCGACCAGCCATCGGCGCCCGAGCCGACCGGGGAGCGGGCGTCCGGGCCCGGCGTACCCGGCCAGCGGCAGCCGCGCCGACGCGGGCGGTCGGACGAACCGGTGCCGGCCCGCGACGAGGAGTACGTCGACTGGGTCAGCGGCCTGAGCCAGCCCGACCCGACCGAACGGCTGGACGGGGGCGACGGCGGGCGGCGGACGTTACGCCAGCCCGGCCGTCACCACGCCGACTGACCGGTCAGGCCATCGGGAGATAGACCCGTCCGCCCGACTCCAGGAATTCGGAGGACTTCTCCTTCATACCCTGGGCGGCGTACTCCTTCAACTCCTGGGTGATCTTCATCGAGCAGAACTTGGGGCCGCACATCGAACAGAAGTGTGCGGTCTTGGCGGGCGCCGCCGGCAGGGTCGCGTCGTGGTACGACCGCGCCGTCTCCGGATCCAGCGAGAGGTTGAACTGGTCCTCCCAGCGGAACTCGAACCGGGCCTTGGAGAGCGCGTCGTCCCAGGCCTGGGCCCCCGGGTGCCCCTTCGCCAGGTCGGCCGCGTGCGCCGCGATCTTGTACGCGATCACGCCCGCCTTCACGTCGTCCCGGTCCGGCAGCCCCAGGTGCTCCTTCGGGGTGACGTAACAGAGCATCGCGGTGCCGTACATGCCGATCATCGCGGCGCCGATCGCCGAGGTGATGTGGTCGTACGCCGGGGCGATGTCCGTGGTCAGCGGCCCGAGGGTGTAGAACGGCGCCTCGTGGCAGACCTCCTGCTGCAGGTCGACGTTCTCCTTGATCTTGTGCATCGGCACGTGGCCGGGCCCCTCGATCATCACCTGTACGTCGTGCTCCCACGCCACCGTGGTCAGCTCGCCGAGGGTACGCAGTTCCGCGAACTGCGCCTCGTCGTTCGCGTCCGCGATCGAGCCGGGACGCAGCCCGTCACCGAGCGAGAACGTGACGTCGTACCGGGCGAGGATCTCGCAGAGCTCGGCGAAGTGGGTGTAGAGGAAGTTCTCCCGGTGGTGGGCCAGACACCAGGCGGCCATGATGGAGCCGCCTCGGGAGACGATGCCGGTGACCCGGTTGACCGCCAGCGGCACGTACGCCAGCCGTACCCCGGCGTGCACGGTCATGTAGTCGACGCCCTGCTCCGCCTGCTCGATGACGGTGTCCCGGAACACCTCCCAGGAGAGCTTGACCGGGTCACCGTCGACCTTCTCCAGCGCCTGGTAGATCGGGACCGTCCCGATCGGCACCGGCGAGTTGCGGACGATCGCCTCCCGGGTCTCGTGGATCCGCTTGCCGGTGGAGAGGTCCATCACGGTGTCCGCGCCCCACCGGGTCGCCCAGGTCAGCTTCTCCACCTCCTCGGCGACCGAGGAGGTGACCGCGGAGGTGCCGATGTTGGCGTTCACCTTCACCAGGAACGCCTTGCCGATGATCGCCGGCTCGCACTCCGGGTGGTTGACGTTGAGCGGCAGCACCGCCCGACCGGCGGCGATCTCGTCCCGGACGAACTCGGCCGGCATCTGCTCCCGGATCGCCACGAACTCCATCTCCGGGGTGACGATCCCGGCCCGGGCGTACGCGAGCTGGGTGGGACGGGCGTCGTCCCGGCCGGCGAGCGGGCTGCCGGCGCCCCGGACCGGGGCGACGTCGCCGCGTTCCGCGATCCACGTGCCGCGCAACGGCGGCAGTCCCACGGCGGGGTCCGATCCCGGGCCCGACGTGTCGTACAACCGGACCGGGGGTTCGTCCCCGGTCAGGTCCACCTCGGCGAACGGGACCCGGATGTCCGGCCGGCTTCCCTCGACGTACACCTTGCGACGAGCCTTCACGCGCCCCACCTCTCTCCTGACGGACCTGTCCGGTCCACCGTCGGCTCCCCACCGGACCATCCGTGGTGGTCCAGCGGTCCGTGGCCGCCGCCGAGCTCCCAGTTCCGAGAGCCGCGCAGCGCACGGTTGACGTACTCCTTGGCGAAGGCCACCGCCGCCGGCACCTCGGCACCGAGGGCGAGCCGGGCGGCGATCGCGGCCGAGAAGGAACAGCCGGTGCCGTGGGTGTTCCGGGTCGGCACCCACGGTCCACGCAGCAGCCGTACCCCGGCGCCGGTCCAGAGCGCGTCGACCGCGCTCTCCGGGACGGCGTCCGCGCCGGTCGCCTCCGCGTCCCCGCCGGTCACCACCACGTACCGGGTGCCCCGGTCGGCGAGCTGCCGGGCCGCCTCCGCCATCTCGTCCGGGGTCCGGACCGGCCAGCCGAGCAGCGCCGAGGCCTCCGCCCGGTTCGGCGTCGCGACCAGGGCGTACGGCAGCAGCCGGGCGACCGCCTCCGCCGCGCCGAGCCGGTGTCCACTGGTCGAGACGAGCACCGGGTCGACGACCAGGTTCGGCAGCAGGCCGGCGCGGGCCGCCTCCGCCACCGCCTCGGCAACCGCCGCGCCGCCGAGCATGCCGGTCTTCACCGCCAGCGGCGGCAGGTCCTCGACGACGGCGGTCAGCTGCTCGGTCACCATCTCGGCGGAGACCGGGGAAACGGCGCGGACCGCCCGGGTGTTCTGCGCGGTGATCGCGGTCAGCACCGAGGTGCCGTAGACCCCGAGCGCCGCGAAGACCTTTAGGTCGGCCTGGATGCCGGCGCCCGCGCCGGAGTCCGAGCCGGCCACGGTCAGCGCCACCGGCGGGGTCACCGGATGCCTCCGCCGACGCCCGCCGGTGCCGGCGGGGCGTCCGGGGTCTGGTCCGCCACCCCGGCCCCGGCCGCCGCGCACAGGGCGTCGACCACGTCCGCCGGGTCGTCGGCGCGCATCACCGCGCCCATCACCGCCACCCCGACCGCCCCGGCGGCCAGGCAGTCGGCGACCTGTCCGGGGGTGCCGACACCGCCGAGGGCGAGCGCCGGCACCGGGGTACGGGCGACCAGCCGGGCCAGTCCGGCCGGGGTCAGCGGCGGACCGTGGCCGGGCTTGGACGGGGTGGGGAAAACCGGCGACAGCGTGACGTAGTCCTCGGCGGAGAGACGCCGCAGCTCGGTCTCGTCGTGGCACGAGCGGCCGACCAGGCGCACCTCCGACGGCGGGTACGGCCCGGCGGCGGTCAGGTGCACCGCGTCGCCGCCGAGCGGGTCCGGGCCGGCGACCAGCAGTGTGCCGCCGACCGGGGCGAGCACCGCCCGCAACCGGTCAGCCAGGGTGCGCCGCTCGGTGTACGGCAGGTCCCGCTCGCGCAGCAGCACCCAGCGGGCACCGCCGTCGACCGCGTCCCGGATCACCTCGGGCAGTGGCCGGCGCGCCTGGCGGCGGTCGGTCACCACCACGACTCCACTCGGGACGCTGGTGCCGGTCACAGGTCGGGCCGCCCGTCGTCCGGGGTGGAGGCCAGGGCGTGGAACCGGCGCGGAATCCGACCGGCTCCGGCCGCCAGCCGGCCGGCCTCGACGGCGTGCCGCATCGCGGTGGCCATCCGTACCGGGTCGGCGGCCCGGGTCACCGCGCTGGCCAGCAGCACCCCGTCGCAGCCGAGTTCCATCGCCAGCGCGGCGTCGGAGGCGGTGCCGATGCCGGCGTCCAGGATCACCGGTACGTCGACGGCCTGCCGGAGCAGCCGGATCTGGTGCGGGTTGCCGATGCCGAGGCCGGAGCCGATCGGCGCGCCGGCCGGCATCACCGCGGCGCAGCCGAGGTCGGCGAGCCGCCGGGCCAGCACCGGGTCGTCGGTGGTGTACGGCAGCACGGTGAAGCCGTCGGCGACCAGCTGTTCGGCGGCGGCGACCAGTTCGACCGCGTCCGGCAGCAGGGTGCGCTCGTCGCCGATCACCTCGAGTTTGACCCAGGTGGTGTCGAACGCCTCCCGGGCCAGGTGCGCCGTGGTCACCGCCTCGGCGGCGGTACGACAGCCGGCGGTGTTCGGCAGCAGCCGTACCCCGCACCGGCCGAGTACGTCGAGCAGCCCGCCGCCCATCGTCGCGCCGCTGTCGATCCGGCGCAGTGCGACGGTGACCAGTTGGCTGCCGCTGGCCCGGATCGCCTGCTCCAGCGCGTACGGGCTGCTGGCCCCGCCGGTGCCGAGGATGAGCCGGGACCGGAACGTCTCGCCGCCGAGCCGGAACTCGTCGGTGGCGGTCTCTCCAGGTGTGGCCAGGGTCGTCATCCCGGTCACCCGCCCTGGGCCGCGGTCAGCACCTCGACCCGGTCCCCGTCCCGCAGGGTCCACGTCGGCCAGCCGGTACGCGGCACCACCTCGCCGTTGACCGCCACCGCCACGCCCTGGCTCTGCGGGGTGAGTTCGGTGACCAGGTCGGCCAGGGTCTTCTCGCCGGGCAGCCGGTGCCCGACTCCGTTGACGGTCAGTTCCATGTTTCCTCCCGGCTCTGGGACTACTCGGTATCGGGTCGCCCACCAGGGCCGACCCGGTCAGGGCCGATGCCGGCACGTCCGGACCGGCCGGGGTTCGGCGGGCCGAACCGGTCCGGGGCGAACGGGGCGAGCAGTGGATCGGGCACCCCGGTCACCAGCAGGTCGGCGACCAGGTCGGCGGTGAGCGGGGTGAGGACGATGCCGTGCCGGTAGTGGCCGCCGGCCACCAGCACCTCCGGCCGGCCGGGCAGCGGCCCGATCAGCGGCGCGTTGTCCGGGGTGCCGGGGCGCAGCCCGGCCCGCGCCTCCACCAGGTGGTACTCGCCCAGTTCCGGCAGCAGGTCGGTGGCGGCGCGGAGCAGTTCCAGCACGCCGGAGGCGGTGACGTCGAGGTCGCCGCGTTCCTCGACGGTCGCCCCGACCACCACCTCGCCGTCGTGGCGGGGCACCAGGTAGACGTCGCGTCCGTCGACGTACCCGTTGATGACGTGCCGGAAGCCGGGCGCCGCGCCGCCGGGCGCCCGCAGCCGCAGGACCTGGCCCTTCACCGGTCGGACCGGCAGGCCGGTGAGCTGGGCGGTACCGCAGCCGGCGGCGACCACCACCCGGGCCCCGGCCGCGGTCACCTCGTCGAGGCTGCCGACCGGTCGGGGCAGCACCGTCGCCCCGGCGGCGGCGACCGCGACCCGCAGCGCGGCCACCAGCCGGCGGGGATCCACCTGGTGGTCGCCGGGCGCGTAGGCGCCGCCGCGCAACCGGGTCGCCAGCAGCGGCTCGCGGTCCCGCAGTTCGGCCGGCCGCAGCGGGGTGATCGGCAGGCCGAGTTCCCGCTGGTACGCCCAGAGCCGTTCCGCCTCGGCCAGGTCGTCGGCGGTGACCGCGACCGAGAGGGTGCCCTCGGTGCGGTAGCCGAGGTCGAGGCCGGTCCGTTCGGTCAACCGGGCGGCGAAGTCGGGCCAGCCGGCCGCCGAGGCGACCAGCAGCCGGGTCAGCGCCCGCTCGCCGAAGTGCGCCTCGGAGACCGGGGCGAGCATGCCGGCGGCGACGTCGGCGGCACCCGAGCCGGGGTCCGGGTCGTGGACGGTGACCCGCATGCCCCGCTCGGCACACCGCCAGGCGGTGGCCAGCCCGATCGGGCCGGCACCGATCACCACGACGTCGGGAGAGCCGCCGGTCAGCATGTCGCCACTCCGGTGGAGTGCGCGTCGGCGCCTCCCCCGGGTGGCGAATGTCGGTCGGCTCCGGCCGCTGGCCCGGCGGCCGGCTCCGGCGGGACGGCGGCCGGCAGCGTCGGCTCAGTCGGCAGCGGCGCACGCAGGGCGGCGAGCAGTTCGGCGGTGGCCCGGGCCGGGTCGACGGCGACGGAGAGCGCACCGACCACCGCCACCCCGTACGCCCCGGCGGCGCGCAGCGCCGGCACCTGGGCGGCGGTGATGCCACCGATCGCGATCACCGGGACCGGTACCACCGAGGCGACCCGGCGGATCCCGGCCGGTCCGATCGCGTTCGGCAGCCCGTCCTTGGTACGGGTCGGGTAACACGGGCCGACCCCGAGATAGGTGGCCCCGGCGGCGACGGCGGCGAGACCGGTCTGCGGGTCCCGGGCGGTCGCGCCGAGTACGGCCGTCGGACCGAGCACCCGCCGGGCGGCGTCGACCGGCAGGTCCAGGGCGCCGACGTGCCCGCCGTCGGCGCCGACCGCGAGCGCCACGTGCAGTCGGTCGTTGACCAGGCAGGTCGCTCCGGACCGGGCGCACCACGCGGAAATCTCTCGGGCCAGCTCGTACGCGGTCCGGTCGTCGACGCTGTCCTCGACCCTGATCTGCACGACCAGCTCCGGGCCAGCTACGGAGAGTGCCGCCCGAACCGTCGAGAGTGGATCCCGACCGGGCCGGGTGTCGGTGATGAGGTGGAGTCGACCGAGAGACGACATGGCAACGCTCCTCCCTGCGCCGGCATTACCCGGATCAGGTTCGACGGTCGGGGGCTTCAGCCCCCCTCTCAGCCCGGTGCACCGGGCTCCCGTGGGTTACTTGCCGGCGACGATACGCGCTTCGTCACGCTGACGTAAAGCCCCGTGACCCAACGCACATCCACCGCGACCAATCGACAGACCCGGATGCATGGCCGCGACCAGCGTCGATGCCGGGGCGGACCCGACATCCGGAGCGTCGACTTGGACCGTCCTATCCGGTAAGTCGCACGCCGTTACTCAACCGTTACCCGAATTAACCTCGCGGTCGTATTCCGGTACCCCCGGTACCCGCCCTAATTTGTTCAATGACAAGGCAGAATCCGGCCGGTCGGGGCCTCGGCGGGCCACGGTCGGCCCCGCACCCCGAGGCGGACCTTCGGCGAGCCGTACCCGGGATCCCCCGCTGTCCTCATCGGACGAAGGAGATCCTTCGTGGCAGTCCCGCGCCGCGTCCGCGGCACCCCCACCACTGACCGTGCATCCGGCCACCGTCGCAACCCCCTCACCCGCGCCCTGCTCGGCACCGCCGCCGCGGTGGCGCTGACCAGCACCATGCTGGTCGGCAGCCCGGCCTCGGCCGCACCGGCCGGGCAGCCACTCGCCGCACCGGCCCAGGCCCAGGCCCAGGCGGAGCCCTTCTCCGTGCTGGTCTTCTCCAAGACCGCGGGTTTCCGGCACGACTCCATCCCGGCGGGCATCGCCGCCATCCGGCAACTCGGCACGGAGCACGGCTTCACCGTCGACGCGACCGAGGACGCCGGTGCCTTCACCGACGAGAACCTGGCCCGCTACCAGGCGGTCGTCTGGCTCTCCACCACCGGCGACGTACTCGACGCCAACCAGCAGGCGGCGTTCGAGCGGTACATCCGGGCCGGCGGCGGCTACGCCGGCGTGCACGCCGCCTCGGACACCGAGTACGACTGGCCCTGGTACGGCGACCTGGTCGGCGCGTACTTCGCGTCCCACCCGGCGAACCAGCAGGCCACCATCAAGGTCGAGGACCACGCGCACGAGTCCACGAAGTCGTTGCCGGACCAGTGGTCCCGGTACGACGAGTGGTACAACTTCCGAGAGAACCCGCGCGCCGACGTACACGTGCTGGCCTCGCTGGACGAGACCAGCTACTCCCCCGGCGCCGGGGCGATGGGGCAGGACCACCCGTTCGCCTGGTGCCAGGACTACGACGGCGGGCGGGCCTGGTACACGGCGGGTGGGCACACCCAGCAGTCGTACGCCGAACCGGAGTTCCTGGCCCACCTGCTCGGCGGCATCCAGACCGCGGCCGGCGTGGTCGACGCCGACTGCGCCGCCTCGCTGACCAGCAGCTTCGAGAAGGTGACGCTGGACAGCAACACCAGCAACCCGATGGAACTGGACGTGGCGCCGGACGGCCGGGTCTTCTACGTCGAGCGGGACGGTCGGGTCCAGATCGTCAAGCCGGACACCGGCACCACGGTCACCGCCATCGACCTCGACGTCTTCACCGGCAACGAGGACGGCCTGATCGGCATCCGCCTCGACCCGGACTTCGCCACCAACCGGTGGGTGTACCTGTACTACGCACCCAACGACGGCACCCCACACAACTTCCTCTCCCGGTTCACGGTCGTCGGTGACACCCTCGACCCGGCCAGCGAGAAGGTCGTGCTGACCGTCGACACCCAGCGCAACACCTGCTGCCACGCGGGCGGCAGCATGACCTTCGACAGCGCGGGCAACCTCTACCTGGCGACCGGGGACAACACCAACCCGTTCGAGTCGAACGGCTACAGCCCGCTCGACGAGCGGCCCGGCCGGCAGGACTACGACGCCCAACGCACCTCCGGCAACACCAACGACCTGCGCGGCAAGGTGCTCCGGATCCACCCGGAGGACGACGGGACGTACACCGTCCCGGAGGGCAACCTGTTCCCGCCGGGCACGGAGAAGACCCGACCGGAGATCTTCGCGATGGGCTTCCGGAACCCGTTCCGGATCGGCGTCGACCCCGGCACCGACACGCTCTACGTCGCGGACTACGGCCCGGACGCCGGCTCGGCGAACCCGGACCGTGGGCCGGGCAACACCGTCGAGTGGAACATCGTCGGGCAGGCCGGCAACTACGGCTGGCCGTACTGCGTCGGCGCCAACGCCGCCTACCGGGAGTTCACCTTCCCGTCCGGGCCGGCCGGTGCCGCGTACGACTGTGCCGCACCGGTGAACAACTCGCCGAACAACACCGGTCTGACCAACCTGCCGCCGGCGATCCCGGCCACCGTGGACTACGACTACAACGGCAACCCGGAGTTCCCGGAGCTGGGCGGCGGCGGGGCGCCGATGGGTGGACCGGTCTACCGGTACGACCCGGAGAACCCCTCCGACCGCAAGTGGCCGGCGTACTTCGACGGCAAGGCGATGGTCGGCGAGTGGAACCAGAACAAGATGTACACCTTCCAGGTCAGCCAGGACGGCCGGTCGCTTGTGGACATCAACCAGCTGCTCGCCGGGATGACCTTCGTCCGGCCGATGGACTTCGAGTTCGGGCCGGACGGCGCGTTGTACCTGATCGAGTGGGGCAGCGGGTTCGGCGGCAACAACGACAACTCGGGGGTCTACCGGATCGACTACATCGCCGGTGACCGGGCCCCGATCGCGGTCGCCGAGGGTACGCCCACCTCCGGCCCGTCGCCGCTCACCGTGGCCTTCAGCAGCGAGGGCTCCCGAGACCCGGACGGCGGACCGCTCACGTACGCCTGGACGTTCGGGGACGGCGGCAGCTCGACCGAGGCCAACCCGACGCACACGTACGCCGCACCGGGCAACTACAACGCGCAGCTCACCGTCACCAACGACGGCGGCCGGACCGCGGTGGCGAACGTGCCGATCACGGTCGGCAACACCGCCCCGACGGTGACCATCGAGTTTCCGCCGGAGGGTGGCTTCTTCTACTGGGGCGACCAGGTCCGGTACACGGTCACGGTGACCGACCCGGAAGAGGAAACGATCGACTGCGACCGGGTGAAGCTGCAGTACTACCTGGGTCACGACGAGCACGCCCACCCGCTCGACGAGTACACCGGCTGCACGGGCCTGGTGCAGACCTCGCTCGCCGCCGGGCACGGCGAGGACGCCGACATCTTCGCGGTCTTCGAGGCGACGTACACCGACGGCGGCGGCGCCGGCGGCTCCAACGCGCTGACCGGCCGGGCGATCGAGGTGTTGCAGCCGAAGCGGAAGCAGGCGGAGTACTTCGCCGCCACCGGCCGCGCTCCCGGCGGGGTCGGCACCGGTGACCCCGGGGTGCAGAGCCAGGAGACCAGCGACCCGCAGGGCGGTTTCCAGAACATCGCCTTCATCGAGGACGGCGACTACTGGACGTTCGACCCGGCGAACCTGACCGGCATCGACGCGCTCCGGTTCCGGGCCTCCTCGGCCGGCGGCGGCGCGCAGATCGAGGTACGGGCCGGCGCGGCCGACGGTCCGCTGCTGACCACCGCCACCGTGCCGGACACCGGGGGCTGGCAGACCTGGGTCGACGCCACGGCACAACTGGCCACCCCGAGCACGGTGAGCGGACCGCTGTTCTTCGTGGCGAAGAACCCGGTCGGCTCGACCGGCACCGGCGCGATCCTCAACGTCAACTGGGTCGACTTCGTCGGCCGGGGCGTCACCGAGAACGCGCCTCCGGTGGTGTCGGTCAGCGCCGACCCGAGCACCGGCATCGCGCCGGTCCGGGTGGAGTTCGACGGCACCGCCACCGACGCCGAGGGCGACGACCTGACGTACGCCTGGGACTTCGGGGACGGCGGCACGGCGGACACCCTCGACGCGGCGCACACGTACACCGTGGCGGGGAACTTCGTGGCGACCCTGACCGTGACCGACGCCCGGGGCGCGCAGGCCTCCGCGTACGTCCCGGTCCGGGTGCAGGCACCGAACACCTCCTGCCTCGGGGCCCGCTCGGACGACTTCTCCGGCACCGAGCTGGACAAGTCGCGCTGGTCGACGGTGGTCCGGGAGAACCAGCTGTACGCGGTCCGGGACGGCAACCTGGCGCTGCCGACCTCGGTCGGCGACCTGTACGGCAGCCGTAACGACGCCACGAACCTGGTGCTGCAACCGGCGCCGGACGGCAGTTGGCAGGCCACCACCCGGGTCACCCTGGCCGTGGCGGCGAACTACCAGCAGGCCGGTCTGATCGTCTACGGCGACGACGACAACTACGCCAAGCTGGATCTGCTCTACAACGGCAGCCGGCGGATCGAGTTCATCCGGGAAACCGCCGGTACGCCGCGCAACGAGTCGGGCGACTCGGCGGCGGCACCGGCCGGTGACTCGGTCTACCTGCGGTTGACCAGCGACGGGACGAACCTGACCGCGGCGTTCTCGGCCGACGGGCAGACCTTCACCCCGGTCGGGCAGTCGGCCGCGCTGGCCGGCATCACCGAGCCGAAGGTGGGGCTGTTCGCCCTGAACGGCGGCACCGAGGCGCCGGTGGTCGACGCCGAGTTCGACCTGTTCCAGTTCTCGCCGGACGCCCCGGCCGGTCCGGTCACCCCGTCCGACGAGTTCACCGGCGACACGCTCGACCGGTGCCGGTGGGACGGCATCGTCCGGGAGGACCCGGCGGCGTACCGGGTCGCCGACGGCGCGCTGCACGTCGACGTGCCGAACGGTGACATCTACGGCACCGGCAACACCGACCCGACGAACTTCGTGCTGCAGACCGCGCCGGAAGGCGACTGGACCGTGCAGACGAAGGTCGACGGCAGCCTCTTCACCGAGCAGTACCAGCAGGCCGGCCTGATCGTGTACGGCGACGACGACAACTACCTGAAGTTCGACTTCATCGTCGACAACCAGGTGGGTCAGCCGTTGTCCCGGCGAATCGAGTTCCGCAGCGAGGTCGGCGGTACGGTGCAGAACCCGCAGCCGGAGGCGGCCGGCCTGGAGTCCTCGGTCTGGCACCTGCGGGTGGCGAAGGTCGGGGACACGTACACGGCGGCGTACTCGGCCGACGGTACGACCTGGTCGGAGCTGGCTCCGCTGACCAGCACCGCGGTCGGTGACACGCCGAAGGTGGGTCTGTTCAGCCTCGGTGGCGCGCAGACCGAGTCGAAGACCGTCTCGTTCGACTACTTCCGGCTCAGCACGGAGGTGGCCGACGAGGTCGCGCCGGTGACCACCGCCGAGGTGTCGGGGACCCCGACCGCCGGCTGGTACCCCGGTCCGGTCACGGTCACCCTCGCCGCCAGCGACAACAGCGGTGGCAGCGGGGTGGCGGAAACCGAGTACCAGCTCGACGGCGCGACCACCTGGACCGCGTACACCGAGCCGGTGGCGGTCAGCGGTGACGGTGACCACGAGCTGCGGTTCCGCTCGACGGACGAGGCGGGCAACGTCGAGGAGACGAAGTCCGTGGCGGTGCGGATCGACGCCACCGCGCCGGTCAGCAGCGCCTCCTTCGCACCGCCGACCGACGACGGCTGGCACGGCGGCGGCAGTGTCCCGGTGACGCTGACCTCGACCGACGCCGGTTCCGGGGTGGCCCTGCTGGAGTGGTCGCTGGACGGCGGCGCCTGGACGGCGTACACCGAGCCGGTGACCGTGACCGGGGACGGACAGCACGAGCTGCTCTACCGGGCCACCGACGCGGCCGGGAACGTCGAGACGCTCAAGTCCGCGGTGCTGAAGATCGACGGGGTGAAGCCGACCGTCCTGGTCTCCGGGCTGGCCGACGGCCAGCTCTACGGGGACAGCCAGGACGTCCGGGTGAACTGGTCGGCGGTCGACCCGACGTCGGGGATCAAGGCGACGGTCGGCACGCTGGACGGTCGGCCGTACCAGCCGAACACCCTGCAGGCCATGTACGAGCTGCCGCTCGGCCTGCACGAGCTGACCGTGACCGCGACGGACAGGGCGGGCAACAGCACCACCTCGACCGTCCGGTTCTTCGTCACCACCTCGTTCCGGGACATGCAGCAACTGCTGGACCGGTTCAAGGCGACGGGTCGACTGTCGGCGAAGGCGCACAAGCAGTTGTCGGCCAAGCTCGACGCGGTCCGCCAGGCCGAGGCGAACGGCAACGACAACAAGGCGATCAAGCAGCTCGGCCAGTTCAAGGCGCTCGCCGCGGACACCGCGCTGGTGACGGAGGCGGAGATCCGGGACGTGCTGGTCCGGGACGCCGACGCGATGATCGTGCGGCTCGGCGGCGACCCCAGCGCCGCCGGCGTCCGGGCCAACGACGGCAAATCGGTGCAGGGCACCGGTCGGCTGGCCGGTGACCCGACCCGGATCCACCGGGGCGGCCGGCTCTAGGCAACGGTACGGGGGGCGGTCGTTCGGCCGCCCCCCGTACCACCACCGGGGCGGGACCTGGCCGGGTCCCGCCCCGGCACGCTTCGACGTGAGGAGTTACCGATGAGGTCACGGCACCGTCTCTCCCGGGTACCGGCGACGCTGCTCGTCACCCTGGTCGTCGCCGGGCTGGTGACGCTCGGACCGGCCGGACCGGCCGCCGCCCGGGACGGGAAACTCAGACTGGCGGTGGCCGGCGACGGCGCCACCGGCGTCACGGTCCAGCTCAGCTACGCCGACACCGGTGATCCGGTGGAGACCGGCCTGCGACTGGTGCTGCGGGCCACCGGCGAGGGCGGCCGGCAGGTCGGCCCGCTCCAGCTCGGTCCGGCCGGTGAGGGGCGGGGCTTCTACAGCAGTGGCCCGATCCTCACCCCGGGGCGCTGGGAGGTCAGCGTCAGGGCGCCGGAGCCCGACCCGGCCGAGGCGACGGTGGTGGTGCAGGCGCGTGCCCCGCAGTCGGCTCCGGCGGTGGTGGCGGACGCGCCGAAACGGTCCGAAGCCGACAGCGGTGGCAGCACCCGGAACCGGTGGCTGGTCGGGGCGGGGGTGGTGACCATGCTGGCCCTGGCCACGCTCGGCGTACTCGGGCTCCGCGCCCGCCGGTTCCCGGCCGACGGTGGGTAGCCGCCTCGGACCGCCCGACCACGCCATGACCCCGGCCGGGATCGGACCGCCGCTCCGGGAGCAGGCGACGGCCGTCCAGTCGGCCACCCCGGCGCGGCGCTCCGGGTCAGAGGAGGGCGCGCAGCGCGGAGAGGTCCTCGGCGGACGGCCGCCAACGGCCCGCCGCCGCGTTCGTCCGGACCTGCTCCGGGCTGGTGGCTCCGGCGATCACCGAGGTCACCGTGGGGAGGGCGGCCAGGCCGCCGATCGCCACCTCCACCATCGACAGTCCACGCTCGGCGGCGTACCTCTCGAGGGCCTCGATGGTGTCCCAGGGTGCGGTGGCGAGCCGCTGGGCGTACCGGGGCATGGATCCGGCGAGCCGGCTGCCGGCCGGCGGCTCGGCATCCCGCTGGTACTTGCCGGTGAGCAGACCGTCGGCGAGCGGGAAGAACGGCAGCACGCCGAGCCCGAACCGTTCGGCGGCCGGTACGACCTCGCGCTCCGCCTCCCGGTGCAGCAGGCTGTAGTGGTTCTGGGCGCTGACGAACGGGGTCCAGCCGTTGGTCCGGGCGGTCCAGTCGGCGTCGGCGATCTGCCACCCGGTGAAGTTGGAGTTGCCGAGGTAGCGCACCTTGCCGGCCCGGACCAGGTCGTCGAGGGCGCTCAGCGTCTCCTCGATCGGGGTGCCCGGATCCGGTTCGTGCATCTGGTAGAGGTCGATCCAGTCGGTGCCGAGCCGGCGCAGCGACGCCTCGACGGCCCGGACGACGTACCGGCGGGCACCCCGGGCGCCATGGTCCGGGCCGTTCAACCCGCCCATGTCCATGCCGAACTTGGTGGCCACCACGACGTCGTCCCGGCGCCCCCGCAGCGCCGCGCCCAACTGTTCCTCGGAGCCACCCTTCGGATCCCCGTAGATGTCCGCGGTGTCGAAGAAGTTGATGCCGGCGTCCAGGGCGGCGTCGACCACCGCCCGGGTGCCGGCGGTGTCCAACTTGCGGCCGAAGTTGTTGCAGCCGATCCCGACCACGGACACCACCAGCCCGGAGTCGCCCAGTCGGCGGTAGTTCATCTCACTCATAAGATCAACTTACCAAGGCCGGTGCCATCATTACCGGTTTCGGCGCGGCCGACGCCCAGGATCCGGGAGCCCGGCCGGAGGGGCGCCACCGCCACGAACACGTCGACAGCCCGGTCGACCAGGAGACGGGCCACGTCAGTAACACCCGAATTGACTTCGCAAAACTGATTCACGAATAGCGTGAATCGCCGTACGACGACACCTCGAACGTTATTCCGGGGACCTGCTATATCGTGAGCGAAATCCGGCGACCAATACGATCTTCCCTACCGTCCCAGGTCGCCGCGCGACGCTGGAGAGGCGTGGGTTCCATGGCGGTGACGGGCCGATTCGACCATTCCGGTACGGACCTTTCCCGGGTCCCCGCACAACTTCCCCGGGACGGCACCGGTACGACGTTGGACGTCACCGTCGTCCTGCCCTGCTACAACGAACAGGCGCACGTCCTGGCCGAGATCGACCGGATCACCGCCGCCCTCGACGCCAGTGGCCTGCGGTACGAGGTCCTCGCGATCGACGACGCGTCGACCGACGGCACCCTGCAACTCCTCCGCGAGGCGACCGGCCGCTGCCCGCACCTGCGGGTGCTCGCCTTCCACCGCAACGGTGGCTCGGGCACCGCCCGGCGGATCGGCACCCAGCAGGCCCGGGGCAACATCGTGGTCTGGACCGACGCCGACATGACGTATCCGAACGAGCGGATTCCCGAATTCGTCCGACTGCTGCTCGGCCAGCCGCAGATCGACCAGGTGGTCGGCGCGCGTACCAGTGAACAGGGCAGCCACAAGTTTCTCCGGGTGCCGGCGAAGTGGCTCATCCGGAAAATCGCCGAACGGCTCGCGGGCACCCGGATCCCCGACCTCAACTCCGGACTCCGGGCATTCCGCCGGGACGTGTCGTTGCCGTACCTGCGGCTACTGCCACCCGGCTTCTCCTGCGTCACCACGATCACGATGGCTTTCCTGCACAACCAGCACGAGGTGCGGTACGTGCCGATCGACTACGCCCGCCGGTCGGGGAAGTCGAAGTTCCACTTCGTCCGGGACGCCTACCGGTACATCCTGCAGGTGCTGCGGATGGTGATGTACTTCAACCCGCTCAAGGTGCTGATGCCGCCCTCGCTGTGGCTGATCGCCGTCGGCACGGCGAAGATCGGGTACGACCTGGTCGCCCACCCGGTGCGGATCGCGACCAACACCGTGCTGCTGCTCTGCGCCGGTCTGATCATCGGGGCGGTCGCCCTGCTCGCCGACCTCATCGTCCGGTCCCGGATCGACTGGCCCAGCGGAAACCGCCCATGACCAGCGCCGACACCACCACCGCCGACCTGGTTGGCACCGCACCCGCTGCCGCCGGCGCCGCCGACAGCCCCGCCGGACCGGACCGCACCGGGCGACACGGCTGGTACGCGGTGGGCGCGCTCACCGGCCTGGTCGCGCTGACCTGGCTGCCCCGGCTCGACGCGGCGTTCGGCGACGACCACCTGGGCCGGATCATCGGCCGGTACGCCCTGCACCTGCGGAACCTGCAGGAGCAGGGGCTGGTCGGCTCCCACTTCGGCGCCGACTGGGCCCCGTACGCCTCGACGCCGTACGCCCACCACCCGCCGCTGCTGAACCTGCTCACCGCGCTGACCGGCCTGCTGCCGGGCGACGGGGAGTATCAGGTGTGGCTGCCGCCGTACCTGCTCGCCCTGCTGATCATCCCGGCCGGGGCGGCGCTGCTGCGCGGGCTCGGCATCCGCTGGACCGGCACCCTGCTCGCGCTCTGCCTCACCGTCGCCACCACCTTCTACTGGGTCTACAGCCCGCTGATGATCGACCTCGGGCCGGTCCTGGCCCTCTCCGCCGGGATCGTCCGGCTGCGCCGGCAACCGGACCCGTCGCGTCGGCTGGTCGCGGCCACGTGTGTCGCCGCGCTGCTCAGCACCCTGGTCTCCTGGCCGGGAATCGCGCTCGCCGGCGTACTCGGGATCTGGCTCGTGCTGGGCCGGCGCCGCCTCGACCGCACGGTGCTGCTGGTCGGCGCGACCATGCTGGTCGGGGTCGCGGTCAGCCTGGCGTTCGTGGTCGGGGTCACCGGGCTGACCCTGCTCGGCGGCCAGGCCGAACTGCGCAGCAGCGGTGGCGGTTTCACCGTCCGGCAGTTCCTCCGCCGGCAGTGGCAGTACGCCCGCGACCTGCTCCCGGTCTGGTACCTCCTGCTGCTGCCGCTCGGCGGCCTCGCCGCCATGCTCGACCGACGGACCCGGGGCTACCTGGTGATCGCCGCCGGGTTCACCGCCGGCTGGGTCCTCGGCCTCAGCCACGGCGCCTTCGTGCACTCGTACTGGTCGTACCCGGTCCTGCTGGTCGGCCTGGTCGGGGCGGGCGTGCTGGTCGACCGGCTCGGCACCGAGTTCACCACCCCGGTCGCCACTCGACGGGCCGTCCCGGTGGTGGCCGTCGCCGGGCTCGGCGCGTACCTCGGACTGCTGGTCCTCGGCCCGGTCGGCGACCGGCTGGTCACCGGGCCGGCCCGGGCCGGCCGGCTCGTCGCCGAGCACCGGCCACCCGCCGAGCAGCGGTTCGCCTGGGTGGTCGGCAGCGGTCTGAACAGCCCACGGTGGCTCGCCTACTACTGGAACCGGCCCGCCCGGCTGCTCACCGTCGAGGAGTTGACCGCTCCGACGACCCGCACCGACGAACTGGTGCTGGTGAACCTGGACAACCGCCCGAACTGGATCCCCGACTCGGTCGGAGCGGTCGCGGTCGTCCGCGACGGACCGTACGCCCTGGTCGCGGTCGCCGCTCTCCGGGCCAGCGTGGTCCGCCCCTGAAGCCCGGGCCGCCCACGGGTCGGGCCACGCCGGTCGGGTGGCCACGGGTCGGGCTACGCCGGTCGGGTGGCCACCGCCACCAGCCCGGGACCCCGGTCGGGTCGCATCCGCTGCAGCATCGCGAACGGTGACACCGCCATCCGGATCATCCCGCCGGCGAGCACACCGCTCGGCTGCAGGATCCGGCCGGAGGTCGAGGTACGTTCCTCGGCCGTCTCCCCCGGCACGGCGTTCCCCACCGGACCGCCCGCCCACCGGTCCCGGACCGTGTCCAGCAGATAGCCGAGTGGCCAGCCATAGTGGACGAGCCGGATCTCCGTCGCCCCGGCTTCGGCCAGCCGCTGCCGGAGCTGCCCGGCGGAGTACCGCCGGTAGTGTCCGACCAGGGCGTCCCAGGCCCCGAACCGCTCCGGGTCGGCGGGTACCGAGAGCAGCAGACGACCGCCGGGGCGGACCAGGGGCAGCCACTCGGCGAGCGCCGCCGCGTCGTCGGCGAGATGTTCCAGCACCTCGAACGCACAGACCAGGTCGTACCGCCCCGGTGTCGGGGCCTGCCGGTGGTCGCCGTTGCACACTGTCCCGCCGAGCGGGGAGATCCGCTGGTACGCCACCTGGTAGCTGCGCGGATCCGGCTCGACGGCGGTGTACGTCGCCATCCGGGCCAGCCGGGTCCCGACCGCACCGAGACCGCAGCCGAGTTCGAGAATGCTGGCCGGCCGCCGTTGCGTGACGATCCGGCGGACGACCTGCCAGCGCAGCGCCGCCCGGGGCGGCAACGGCGGATCCGCTACCCGGCTAACCATCAGACCGACTCCCTTCGACCGCACCGGTCAGCCCCACGCCGGCCGCCCCTTCCGGCAACGTGCTGTGCGCTCCGGCGCCCCGAACCGGATCCGGATCCCCCGTCACCGGCACCGGCCTTGCCGGCTCCGGCATCGGATGCCGCGTTCCTGCGGCGAGACGATGCCGCAGCGGCGCGACGACGGTCGCCGGAGCGAACCGGTCGACCGCCCGACGCCGGGCGGCCCGACGCAGCCACGCGACCCGGAGCGGATCGTCGGCCAGTTCACGCAGTACGGCGGCGAGCGCCTCCGGATCCCCGGGCGGGACGAGCAGCGCCGCGTCGCCGAGGGCGCGTCGCTGCGGTCCGGTGTCGGAGGTGACCACCGCACAGCCTGCCGCCGCGCCCTGGAAGACCTTGGTGGGCACGACCCGCAGTGCCTTCGCGGTGGTGCCGAAGATGCCGAGCGAGACGTGGTGACCGGCGACGAACGCCGGGAGTTCGGCAGCGGGTATCCAGTCGTACCAGGTGATCCGGGGATTGCCGGCGGCGGCCCGACGGCAGGCCGGGTGGTCCTGCCCGGTGCCCACCATGGACACCTCGATCCGCTCGTCGGCGGCGAGCCGGGCCAACGCCGCCCCCACCGTCACCGTGCCGTGCAACGGGGTGAAGAGCCCGACAAAAACCACCCTGAGCCGTCCCGCCCCCTGGCCGGACCGTCCCCGGTCAGCTCCGTGGCCGCTGCCGCCCCGGTCAGCTCCGGTCCCGGCGGCGACCCGGTCAGCTCCGTCGCCGCTGCCGACCTGGTCAGCTCCGGCCCCGGCGGCGAACCAGTCGGCTCCGGCCCCGACCGGCACCACCACCGCCCGGTCCCGGTTGTGCTCCGGCAGCCCGGCCACCTGCTCCACGGTGTCCAGTACGACCAGGTCAGCGCGGCCGAGCGAAGCCACGTCGATCAAGCGCATCAGCCGGTCCCGGACGCCGCCCCGCGCGGCCAGACCGCGGTCCGCGGCCGTGCCGGCGGCGGAGACAAGATGGTCGAGCACGATCGGGGTGCGGCGGAACAGCCAGCGGGCCAGGTGGACGTCGAAGTGCCCGAGGTAGCCGACCAGGACCGCGTCCACCCCGTCCGTCGAACCACCACGCCCCCACCTGCGGTACGGTCGGGCCCGCCGGCGGTACGGTCGGGCCCGCCAGGCCAGCAACCACCAGCAGCGGGCCAGTTTCCCGACCAACAGGGGCAGCCGCCACGGCTGCCGGAGCACGGCCACCCGGGCGGCGGTGTCCAGGGCCAGCGGCACGTTCACCTCGTCGACCTGGTCACCGGCGGCCCGGAGTCCCTGCACCAGCACGCCGACCCGGGGATGTCGGCGTACGTCGTAGCTGCCGAAAACCAGCCAACGCACGGCAAGCAGCGTAGCTTGCCGTACAGCAATCAGCACGTTCCGTGGTCATCGCTGGCGCGTCGCCGTCCGGCACGGCCGGTCCCGATCACATCTGTCAGCGGACGGGGGCCCTCCCTAACAGTCGGGCAGGACGGGGGTACGCCCGGCGGACGGTGCCTTCTCCGCCGGCGGGCCGGGCCTCCCGGCAGGCCCACCAACCGGATGTCCCGACCGGACCCGCTCCGTCAGCACCGCGCACAGTGGGCAGAGCAGGTCCACCACGGTCATCAGCAGCCGGGACACCACGGCGGCGACCAGGGCCACCGGCGCGGCGACGGAACCGGCCAGGAGCAGCGGCACCGCGACCTCCCGCGCCCCGACCCCGGCCGGCGCGACCGCGAGCAGGAACCCCAGACACCACGAGCCGGCGAACGCGCCCACCGCGACCAGCGGCAGGGTCGCCCCGGTGGCACCGGCGTCGCGCAGCAGCAGCCACAGGTGGACGCCGTAGGCCAGCCAGCCCGCCACCGACCAGCCGACCGCCGGACCGATGCCCCGCCCGGTCAGCGGCCGGGGCAGCGGCTCCCGACGGGCCAGCCGCAGCAGCCGGGCGAACAACCGGTTCAGCAACGGTGGCCAGAGCGCCACCAGAGCCGCCGGCAGCACCAGCACCGTCCACCAGAACCGGTCGAACGCCCGGTCACCGAGCGCCGGAAGCAGCCCGACGGTCACCAGCAGGCCGGTGCCGAGCGTGACCAGCAGGGCGAGCAGTCCGGCCGCCGCCGAGGTCCGCCCCGGCACCTGGTACGCCCGCCCGAGCCGGGCCTGGAACAGGATCGGCCAGACCTTGCCCGGCAGGTACTTCGCCAACTGCCCGACAAAGAAGATCCGGGCCGCGCCGGTCACCGGCACCGGTGCCCCGAGGTCGGTCAGCAGCACCCGCCAGGAGAGGAAACCGCAGCCGTACGCGACCGTGGCGGCGAGGCCGGCGAGCACCAGGCCACCGGCGGACAGATCACCGAGCACACCGCGTACCTCGTCCCAGCGGCCCGCCACCGACCAGCCGAGGAACCCGAGCAGCACCACGGTGACCACCACCTGCGCCGTACGACGCAGCACCACCCTGACCGCTGTGCCCGACGTCACAGCACGGACGATAACCCGCCGGCCGGTCCCGACCGGTCGGCCACGCGGCACGGAACAGCGCTGGTCAGCCCACGTCCCAGACCGGCTCCGGCGTCTCCACCACCTCGCCGTCCCCCTGGAACAACACGAACCGGTCGAACGAGCGGGCGAACCACCGGTCGTGGGTCACCGCCAGCACGGTCCCCTCGAACGCCCGCAGCCCGGCCTCCAACGCCTCCGCCGACGCCAGATCCAGGTTGTCCGTCGGCTCGTCGAGCAGCAGCAGCGTCGCCCCGGACAACTCCAGCAGCAACACCAGAAACCGGGCCTGCTGACCGCCGGAGAGCGTGCCGAACCGCTGGTCGCCCTGGCCGGCAAGCTCGTAGCGGTTGAGCGCCCGCATCGCGGCGTGCCGGTCCATTCCGGCCCGGTGCTCGTCGCCACGCCACAGCACCTCTACCAGGGTCCGGTCGGTCAACTCCGGACGGTCGTGGGTCTGTGAGAAGTGGCCGGGCTTCACCCGGGCACCGAGCCGGGCCATCCCGCCGTGTTTCACCGGCGCCAGTGCGGCGAGCCCGTCGAGCGGAACCAGCCCCGGATCCGGGTCGGTGCCACCCCGGGCGAGCAGCCGGAGGAAGTGCGACTTCCCCGTCCCGTTCGCACCGAGTACGGCGACCCGGTCGCCGTACCAGACCTCCAGGTCGAACGGGAAGGTCAGGTTCTCCAGCTCCAACCCGGTGCAGACCAGTGCCCGCTTGCCGGTCCGGCCGCCGGTCAGCCGCATCCGGATGTCCTGGTCCTTCGGCGGCAGCGGCGGCGGCCCCGCCTCCTCGAACTTCCGCAGCCGGGTCTGCGCCGCCTGGTAGCGCGACGCCATCCCGTCGTTGTACGTCGCCTTCTGCTTCAGCGTCAGCACCAGTTCCCGCAGCTTCTGGTGCTCCTCGTCCCAGCGGCGGCGCTGCTCCTCCAGCCGGTCGTGCCGGGCCACCCGCGCCTCGTGCCAGCTGGCGAAGCCGCCCGGATGCACCCAGGCGCCGCCGCCCTCGACCGCGACCACCCGGTCGGCGGTCTGGGAGAGCAGTTCCCGGTCGTGCGAGACGTACAGCACCGACTTGGTCGACTCCCGCAGCCGTCCCTCCAGCCACCGCTTCCCCGGTACGTCGAGGAAGTTGTCCGGCTCGTCCAGCAGCAGCACCTCGTCGGTGCCCCGGAGCAGCAACTCCAACGCGAACCGTTTCTGCTGCCCGCCGGAGAGCGTACGCACCGGACGGGTCCGACTGGTCTCCCACGGCAGGTCCAGGACAATCGTCGAGACGGTGTCGAAGAGCACCTCGGCGTCGTAGCCACCGGTCTCGCCCCAGGCGGCCAACGCCCCGGCGTACGCCAGTTGGGCCTTGCCGGCCGCGTTGCTGAACTTGCCGCGGACCTCGGCCGCGTGCAACGCGGTCTCGGCGGCGGCCAGCGCCGCACCCGCCGCCCGCACCGCCGGCGGGGAGAGCGACAACGCCAGGTCCTGCAGTGTCGTCTCGTCCCCGATCATGCCGATGAACTGGCGCATCACGCCGAGCCCTCCGGAACGCGCGATGCCGCCGGTCCGGACCGGCAGGTCACCGGCGACCATCCGCAGCAGGGTCGTCTTGCCCGCGCCGTTCGGTCCGACCAGCGCGATCTTCATGCCCTCGCCGACCCGGAACGACACGTCGGCGAAAAGCTCGCGCCCGTCCGGCAGTGTGTGCCCGACCCCGGCGACGTCCACGTAACCCACGCCCGGCATCCTGCCGGACGGGGAGGGCCATCGGTTATCGCTTTTTGTCGAGGAAGGGACCCCTCCCCACACCTACGGCGTCAATGTGTGACCCGAAACACCCGGTAGCCCTTCTGGCTGGCGTGCCGCTCGACGCGCCAGCCGGCCTCGTCGAGCCAGCGTTGCAGCGAGTCGCCGCCGAGGTGGCGGGCCACCACCAGCCACGCCACGCCGTCCGGGGTCAGCCGGGGCAGCCATCGCCCGAGCATCTCGTGCAGTTCGGCCTTGCCGACCCGGATCGGCGGGTTCGACCACAGTTCGGCGAACGAGACGTCGTCCGGTACGTCGTCCGGCGCACTGACCCGGATCCGGTCGGCGAGCCCGAGCCGGGCCGCGTTCTCCGAGGTCAGTTCCCGGGCCCGGGCGTTGACGTCGACCGCCCAGACGGTCGCCGCCGGCGCCCGGCTGGCGAGCACGCAGGCGATCGGCCCGTACCCGCAGCCCAGGTCGAGCAGCGCGCCGGAGGTCGCGGATCCGGGCAGGGCGGCCTTGCGCAGGAGTACGGCGGTGCCGGGATCGAGCCGGGCCGCGGAGAAGACGCCGGACGACGCGGTCAGGGCATACTCCCGACCGTCGACGGCGAAGGTCACCTGCCGCCGGTGGGTGTCGACGGCAGGTTCGGTGCTGAAATAGTGGTCCCCGGTCACGCCACGCATTCTTGCCTACCCGGCGGTCCCGGCTGGCGCGGGCGGTACTCCGGAGCAGCCGGTACCCCCACCGACCTTGATCACCTTTGCGGACAGATGTCTCCTCTTTCGCCAGGCGTGATTCATCGGCGGAAGCGAGCCTCCATTCATTTCCGTTACCCTGTGCGACATGGTTTACGGGCACGGGCCGCAGCCGGGCGACGGAGCGCCACGGTCCCGGCGTGATCCCGCCGTCCAGCCCCCGGCGGACCCGGCGCTGCCCGTCGAGCCGGGCGGGCCGGCCGAACGGGTCGGCCGACGCCGTGCCCGGGACGAGGAGGGTGCGGCGGATCCGGGGCTTCCCCCGCTCGAACCGTCCCTCCGGGATCCGTCCGGTCCCGCCGGGCCGTACGGCCAGCGGCCCACCGACGGCCCCCGACGGGCCCGGCACGGGGCGCCAGCGCCCGATGATGCCGGCGCGGCCGGCGGCCTTCCACCGGGTCCGGGCCATCCGGGCCGGTCAGCACGTCCACCAGTTGGCGGACGCCACCTCGCCGCTCCGGTCGAGGTTCCCGCCGACAGCCACTCGTTCCCCGGTGCGCCCGTTCCCGGTCGTCAGGCCCGCCCGGAGGACCCACCGCTCACCGGCCGCCGTGCCCGGCCAGACGAACCACCACCGGCCGGCCGCCGCGCCCGGCCTGACGAACCACCGCCGACCGGGCGGCGCCTCGGAGTTGAGGAGCAGCCGGGGACCGGACGGCGGAACCGCCCTGGCGAACCACCGGTGCCCGGCCGACGCGCCCAGCCTGACGAGCCGGTGAGCGGGCACGGCGCCCGGCCTGACGAGCCACCAGCCGCCGGTCGGCGCGGCCGGCCGGAGCTTCGGCCCGGCTCCGGCGGCCGGCCCGATCCCGACCGTTCCCCGGCCCCGTGGGCATCAGCGGCCGCCACCGGGCGTCCACTGTCCACTGACGGGACGCCACGGCCCGCCGAGGACGCGGCCCCGGCCGGTCGCCGACGGGCCCGTTCCGAGCCGACCAGCCCCGCCGAGCCCTTCGGGCGCCCCGACCGGGCGATACCCGACGCTGCCGGTCCCCGACCGAACCCCATACCGAGGCAACGCCGCTCCGGCCCGGCTGATCCGGCCGCGCCGCCCCCGCTCGCACCGGACCTCTCCCCACCAACGGGACGACGCAGAGCCGCTGACCCGTCAGCACCGCCGCCGGTCGCCGGCCCGAACGGGCCCCGTACCGGCCGGGGCGCCCGACCTGGCGCTCCGTCAGGGCGACCACCGGTGTCCCCAGCGGCCGGACCAGCCCCGACCGCGGGACCTGCTGGTGGGCCTGGCCTTCCCGACCCGGCGCTCCGCCGGCCGGATGCCCCTCGCGCCGCGGGCGCCAGCCGTCGAGGCGGCCCACCGACCGACGACCCCCGCACCGGGGGCGCCAGCCGTCGAGGCGGCCCACCGCCGGTGCCGTCCCGGCAGCCGATGCCGCCGGGTCCTCCACCCCGCCCGGGCAACCGCACCCCTGGTGACGCCCCGCCTCCAGGTGTTGAACCCGAACGTCGAGGGCGGGCGGAGGCCGGGCCCGGGCGGCGCACCGGCGTGCCCCGTACCCCGGCAGGCGAGCGGCCGCCCGGCTCACCCGCCGGCCCCCCTGGCGGCTCCCGTCCCCTGCCACCCACCGGCTCACCCGTCGGTCCCCCCAACGGCTCCCGTCCCCTGCCACCCACCGGCTCACCCGTCGCGCCCGGCGGCAGGCCGGCTGGTCCGCCCCGCTCCGGCCCGCCCGCCGGCGCACGGCCCGGCCCACCCGGGGGGTCGCCCATCGCACCTCGCTCCGGCCCGCCCGGCGTACGTCCGGCACCGTCGAACGGTCCCCGACCATCGCCCGGGGACGGGGTGCCGCCGGCCGGCCGGCCGGCGAAACGGCCCGCGGCCACCGCATCGGCGGCCCCCGCGCCGCCCGCAGCCAGGTCGGAGAGCGCGCCGAGCACCGTGGCGCCGGCACCGGCGGGCCCCGACGAGGTACGGAAGCCGCCGATCGCGTCCAAGCGCACCTGGCAGTGGGTCGTCGGTTCGCTCGGCGTAATGGTGCTGCTCGGCCTCTGTGGGCTCAGTGGGTACTTCGTCCTCGCCGGCCCGGAGTACGGCGAGGACAGCCGGCCGGCCGACAGTGCCGCCGCCCCCGTCGGCCCCCGGGACATCAGCTCACGGGCAGCCGATCCGACGCCGCTCACCGTCGAGGAGGTGTTCCCGGGCAAGCAGATCCTCATCGACGTGGAGGATTCGCCGTACCCGGTACGCAAGACGCAGGCCTCGGAGGACTGCGAACTCGTCGCTGACGGTGAGATCCGGGAGTTGCTGCTGAGTCTCGGCTGCAGCCAGTTCGTCCGGGCCACCGTGCTGTCGCCGCCGGAGACGTACGTCGCCACGGCCGGCATCGTCAACCTCGAGGACGCGGCCGGGGCGACCGGCGCACACGAGAAGATCAAACCGATCGTGGACGGCAAGAAGGGACGATTCCTCGGCATGGCGGCCGGTGGGGACACCGGGGCCGTCGAAGGGCGCTCGGCCCAGGTCGGCTGGCACGTACGCGGCCACTACCTGATCTACTGCGTGGTGGCCCGGACCAACGGGCAGACCATCGGCAGCGACGATCCGTTCGCCCGTCAGGTCATGTTGGACATGATCGAGGTGTATCTCCGGGGCAAGGTGCTGGACCGTCGGGTGACCGCCTCCGCCGCCCCACCCGCCGGCGTCGACCCGAGTCAGCCCAACTGAACCCGAGGTACGACGTACCGGCTGGCTCAGGCGGTGGTGGTGATCCGCAGCCGCCGGGTACGCGACGCCCGCTCGGCGTACCCGGCCGGGTCCTCGGGATAGCCGACCTCGACCAGGGTCAGCCCGTGCGGCGGTACGACGCTCACCTCGCTGGCCCGTTCCCGCCGGTCGAGCAGCCCGCCGGGCCAGGCCGCCGGCCGCCGACCGTCGCCGGCCACCAGCATCGCGCCGACCAGGCTCCGCACCATCGACTGGCAGAACGCGTCGGCCTGTACGGTGGCGACCAGTACGCCGTCCGGGTCACGTCGCCAGTCCAGTCGGGTGACCTCCCGTACCGTCGTCGCGTGCTCCTTACGCCGGCAGTACGCGGCGTAGTCGTGCTCGCCGACCAGCCCGGCCGCGGCCTCGTTCAGCGCCGCCAAATCCAGCGGACGCGGCCAGGCGAGGATCTCGTGCCGGCGCAGTGGGTCGGCGCCGTGCGGGGCGTCGGTGACCCGGTACTCGTACCGGCGGAACGTCGCCGAGAAGCGGGCGTCGAACTCGGCCGGCACCTCGGTCAGGGCACGTACCCGCACGTCGGTGGGGAGCAGCCGGGCCAGCCGGCGCAGCAGTGTCCCGGTGTGCTGCCGCCAGAGCGCGGCGGGCAGGTCGACGTGGCAGACCTGACCGGTCGCGTGCACGCCGGCGTCGGTCCGACCCGCCACGGTCAGGCCGGTCGCCCGGTCTGCGCCGAGGACCAGGTCGAGCGCCTCGGTCAGCACACCCGCGACGGTACGTCGGCCAGGCTGCGCGGCCCAGCCGGAGAAGTCGGTGCCGTCGTAGCCGACGTCCAGCCGGACCCGGGTACGCACCTCCGGCTCGTGTTCCACGTCCCACCTCTTTGTCGACAGGTTCGGAAGGGTGGCCGGGCCGGCGTGGTCGTACGGCTCGAGCCGGCCCGGAAAAGCCGCGGCCCGACATCCCCGTGGGAATGCCGGGCCGGGCTGTGTCCGTAGGTGTCGGGACCTCAGGACTTCGAGTTGTCCGCCTCGTCGGTGTCCTCGCGGGCCTGCGCGGTGTCACCGGAGACCGACTCCGGAGCCTCGGCGTCCTGGTCGGCCGGAGCGGAGGACGACTGCGGGGTCTCCTCCTCCGGGGCCAGGGCCTCGACCTTGTCCTGCTGCGCCGCCTTGCGGGCGGCCGTCTTCTTGGCCGGGGCCGCCGGGGCCACGGTCAACTCCTCGACCAGCTCGATGATCGCCATCGGGGCGTTGTCACCCTTGCGCGGAACCGTCTTCACGATCCGGGTGTAGCCACCGGGGCGGTTGGCGAACCGGGGCGCGATCTGGTCGAACAGGGTGAAGACCACGTCCTTGTCCCGCACCACGGTCAGCACCCGGCGACGGCTCGCCAGGTCACCGCGCTTGGCCTTGGTGATGAGCTGCTCCGCGAGCGGACGCAGCCGCTTGGCCTTGGTCTGGGTCGTGGTGATTCTGCCGTGCTGGAACAGCGCGGTGGCCAGGTTGGCCAGGATCATCCGCTCGTGCGCGGGGCTACCGCCGAGGCGGGGGCCCTTGGTGGGCGTGGGCATTCTTGGTGCTCCTCAGTAGTGGGTGGCCGGATATCCAGTGGGTGGCCGGATGTCCGGCTAGCCCCGGACTAAAGCTGCTCGGTCTCGCGGTAGTCGTCGGTGTCGTAGTCGGCCTCGCCGAACGTGTCCACGACGTGCGCCGGGTCGAAGTTGGGCGCCGAGTCCTTCAGCCCCAGCCCCATGCCGGCGAGCTTCATCTTGACCTCGTCGATCGACTTCTGACCGAAGTTCCGGATGTCGAGGAGATCGGCCTCGGTACGCCCGATGAGCTCACCAACGGTGTTGATGCCCTCGCGCTTGAGGCAGTTGTACGACCGGACGGTCAGGTCGAGCTCCTCGATCGGCAGGGCCAGATCGGCGGCCAGCTGCGCGTCCTGCGGCGACGGGCCGATGTCGATGCCCTCGGCGCTCTCGTCCAGCTCCCGGGCCAGCCCGAAGAGCTCGACCAGGGTGGAGCCGGCGGAGGCGAGCGCGGTGCGCGGCCCGATCGACGGCTTGGTCTCGACGTCGATGATCAGCCGGTCGAAGTCCGTGCGCTGCTCGACACGGGTGGCCTCGACCCGGTAGGTCACCTTCAGCACCGGCGAGTAGATCGAGTCGACCGGGATCCGGCCGATCTCGGCACCGGCCTGCTTGTTCTGCGCCGCGGTGACGTAGCCCCGGCCCCGCTCGACGGTCAGCTCCATGTCGAGCCGGCCCTTGCCGTTGAGGGTGGCGAGCTTCAGGTCGGGGTTGTGCACGGAAACCCCGGCCGGCGGCTGGATGTCACCGGCGGTCACGTCACCGGGGCCCTGCTTGCGCAGGTACATGCTGACCGGCTCGTCGTGGTCGGAGCTGACGCAGAGCTCCTTGACGTTCATGACGAGCTCGACCACGTCCTCCTTGACGCCGGGGATCGTGGTGAACTCGTGCAGCACGCCGTCGATCTTGATCGACGTCACCGCCGCGCCCGGGATGGACGACAGCAGCGTACGACGCAGCGAGTTGCCCAGGGTGTAACCGAAACCCGGCTCGAGCGGTTCGATGGTGAACCGCGACCGGGTCTCGCTGATCGACTCCTCGGTGAGGGTCGGCCGCTGGGTGATGAGCACTGTCTTTCTCCTTGGGTCGGGGCGCCCGCCATATGACGCCCGAACTGTGGCGCCCGGTGGTGGGCGCCGAGGCGGCCCCCACCCGGGGGCCAGAAACTAATTGCGGTAGAGCTCGACGATCAGCTGCTCCTGGACCTGGGTGTCGATGACCCCACGGGCCGGAAGCGTGTGCACGAGCACCTTCATCTGGCTGGGGATGGCCTCCAGCCAGGCCGGCACCGTCTTCGAGCCGGCCTCGGCCTGTGCGACCAGGAACGGGGTCAGCTCCTTGGACTTGCCCCGGACCTCGACGATGTCGTGCTCCTTGACCCGGTACGACGGGATGTCGACCTTCTTGCCGTTCACCGTCAGGTGACCGTGCTTCACGAGCTGACGCGCGTGGTCACGGGACTTGGCCAGGCCGGCCCGGTAGACGACGTTGTCGAGCCGCGACTCGAGGATCTGCAGGAGGATCTCGCCGGTCTTGCCCTTCTTGGCGACGGCCTCCTCGTAGTACCCGCGGAACTGCTTCTCCAGCACGCCGTACACCCGGCGGGCCTTCTGCTTCTCACGCAGCTGCAGCAGGTACTCGGTCTCCTTGGTACGACCCCGGCCGTGCTGTCCGGGCGGGAACGGCCGGGACTCGAACGGGCACTTCGGGCCATCGCACTTGCTGCCCTTGAGGAACAGCTTCATCTTCTCCCGACGGCAGCGACGGCAGTCGGGACCGGTGTAACGAGCCATCTTTGTCTACTACCTCTCAGACCCGACGACGCTTCGGCGGACGGCACCCGTTGTGCGGCTGTGGCGTGACGTCGGCGATCTGGCCGACCTCCAGACCCACAGCCTGCAGCGAACGGATGGCGGTCTCCCGGCCGGAGCCGGGGCCCTTGACGAACACGTCGACCTTGCGCATGCCGTGCTCCATCGCCCGTCGCGCGGCGGCCTCGGCGGCCAGCTGGGCGGCGAACGGGGTCGACTTGCGGGATCCCTTGAAGCCGACCTGGCCAGCGGAGGCCCAGGAGATGACGGCACCGGTCGGGTCCGTGATCGAGACGATGGTGTTGTTGAACGTGCTCTTGATGTGCGCCTGCCCGTGGGCGACGTTCTTGCGTTCCTTGCGCCGGACCTTCTTGACGGCGGCCCCGGCGCGAGCCTTCGGTGGCATAAGTCTGTGCGCTCCTAGTTGACTTCCCGGTGCGGGTAGGAGTCCGGACGACCTCGACGGACGCCGACCCGGATTCCGGTTAACTCTCCGGTACGGGTAGGAGTCCGGACGACCTCGACGGACGCCGACCCGGATTCCGGTTAACTCTCCGGTACGGGTAGGAGTCCGGACGACCTCGACGGACGCCGACCCGGATTCCGGTTAAGTTTTACTTCTTGCCGGGCTTCTTCTTGCCGGCGACGGTCCGCTTCGGGCCCTTCCGGGTCCGGGCGTTGGTACGGGTCCGCTGACCACGGACGGGCAGGCCCCGGCGGTGCCGGATGCCCTCGTAGCAGCCGATCTCGACCTTGCGGCGGATGTCCGCGGCGACCTCGCGGCGCAGGTCACCTTCTACCTTGAAGTTCGCCTCGATGTGGTTCCGGAGCTGCAGCAGCTCCTCGTCCGTGAGGTCCTTGGCGCGCTTGTCCGGGGAGATGCCGGTGGCGGCGAGCGTCTCGAGCGCCCGGGTCCGTCCGACCCCGAAAATGTAGGTGAGCGCGATCTCCATCCGCTTGTCGCGGGGGAGGTCGACGCCGACTAGCCGTGCCATGTGCGGGCGTACTCCTCGTGGTGTTCGCGGAGGTCTGGACCCGCCCCACCCCGCCTGCCCCGACGGGCCCCGGCCTCCGACCGGGGGTCAGCCACGACTCGCGTTCTCGCCAGGCGTTCTCGCCAGACGTTCTCGCTGCTCGCGGCTGGGACGAGCTTGTGTTGTTGTGCGGGATCTACGACCCGGGTGACCACGACGCGCCGCCGGCGGCGTGCCGGCCGGCGACCGTGGTTCAGCCCTGGCGCTGCTTGTGGCGCGGGTCGGTGCAGATGACCATGACCCGGCCGTGCCGGCGGATCACCCGGCACTTGTTGCAGATCCTCTTGACGCTCGGCTTGACCTTCACGGTTGCCTTACTTCCCATCTAGTACCCGGCAGCGCGACGCCGTCGAGTCGTGAGGACGGACACGGATGTCCGGTCGTCGTCAGGCGAACCCCTCCGGACCGGCGAGCGGTCCGGTGACGTTCACTTGTAGCGGTAGACGATCCGCCCGCGGCTCAGGTCGTACGGCGAGAGTTCGACGACAACCCGGTCCTCGGGCAGGATGCGGATGTAGTGCTGCCGCATCTTGCCGCTGATGTGAGCCAGCACCTTGTGGCCGTTGGCGAGCTCGACCCGGAACATCGCGTTCGGGAGTGGCTCGATGACCCGGCCTTCCATCTCGATGGCTCCGTCTTTTTTCGGCATGTCCTCCGCTGTCCTGACGTCGGTTACTCCGGACGGCTCACAACGTCTTCCTGGATGATGGCCATCCAGGCCAGCCGCGGACCCCGGCTCCCACCGAAGCGCGGGTGGGCATGCCGGAGTGGACGCTGTGCGCCGATCAGCCAGTGTACGCGCGCACGTGCAGCAGCGCCAACCCGAGGTGGCTCGGGTTGGCTGATCGGACGAATCCGACTATATCAGGCGGCCTCCCCGTCACCCGGCCGCTCGGTCCGACGGCGCTCCCGGCGCTCGGCCCTGGCCCGCTCCCGAGCCGCCCGGCGGGCGGCCCGGCGCTGCGGCGCACCGTTGGCCAGACCCGAGACCGTCACCACCAGCAACACCACTCCCCAGGGCCCGGCGACCCAGCCCGGCCAGAAGTAGTTGATATCGCCGGCCATCACGCAGATGACCGCCCAGATCCCGACGACCACCGCGACCGTGCTGAAGTAGGGACCCCAGGTTTCCCGCAGCCAGTCCCGTACCACGGTGCCGGGAGAGGACGGCGTAGGTCCGGTCGAACCGCCCGGGACGGCCACCCCTCCGGTTCCGGTCGGCGCCAGCCGTGACCGCTCCTCCGGCGCCGGGGCGGGCAGGTCGGCGAGCAACCCGTCCAGGTCACCGTACGTCTTCGCCGCGTACGTCCGCTGGAGTCGGTTGTCGTACTCGCCGAGGTCGAGCCGGCCCTCGTCCAGGGCGCGACGGAGCCGGTCGGCGACCGCCGCCCGGTCCGAGTCCGCGGCACGCATCCGGTCCCGCTGCTCCATGACTCAAAGTTTGCCATCACCGGGCCACCGGGCACAGCAGTGCATGATCGGCCTGCTGCTTCCGCAGAACCGGAACCGGGCTCGCCCCGGCCCGGCACCCGGCGCGAGCGGCGCCCCAGCCCGGCGGAACTCAGCCCGCCGGGGCGGAAGGAGCCGGTTCGCGGGCGGTCACCAGGTCACCGAGCCGGGCGCGGCCACCGTCCGGCGCGGTCAACACCCAGACCCCGTCGTCGAGCAACGCCATCGAGTGCTCGACGTGCGCCGCGACCGAACCGTCCCGGGTGACCACCGTCCAACCGTCGGACAACTCCACGCTCCGCGGCGAACCCATCGTGATCATCGGCTCGATCGCCAGCGCCATTCCGGGGACCAGGCGCGGCCCGCGTCCCGGCCGACCATGGTTGAGGACGTGCGGGTCCTGGTGCATCTCCGTACCGATGCCGTGCCCGCCGTAACCCTCGACAATGCCGTACCGGCCGGCGGCCCGGACCGCCCGCTCCACCGCGAACGAGATGTCGGTGAGCCGGCCCCGGCGGTTGAGCATGCCCCGGGCGGCGGCGGCGATCCCGGCCCACATCGCGTCCTCCGCGACCTCGGCCATCCGGAGCAACTCCGGGCGCACCTCGCCGACGCCGACGGTGATCGCCGCGTCGCCGTGCCAGCCGTCGAGTACGGCGCCGCAGTCGATCGAGATCAGGTCCCCCTCCCGGAGCACCTGGTCGGCGGCGGGGATCGCGTGCACGATCTGCTCGTTCACCGAGGAGCAGATCGTCGCCGGGAAGCCGTGGTAGCCCTTGAACGAGGGAACCGCGCCGGCGCCGCGGATCACCGACTCGGCGATCGCGTCGAGGTCGGCGGTGGAGACCCCGGGCGCGACCGCGGCCCGCATCCGGGCCAGCGCGTCCGCGACGACCAGCCCGGCCGCCCGCATCTTCTCGATCTGCTCCGGGGTCTTCAGCTGGATGTCCAGCTGGTGACGACGCATGGAACCAGCCTATCCGCCGTACGAGCGCAGGGCGTCGATCGCCCGGACGGTGACGTCCTCCACCGGCCCGGTCGCGTCGATCCCGACGAGCTTGCCCTGCGCGCCGTAGTAGTCGATCAGCGGAGCGGTCTTGCTCGCGTACTCCCGGAGCCGCTCGGCGATGGTCTCCGCCTTGTCGTCGTCGCGCTGGAAGAGCTCGCCGCCGCACCGGTCACAGATCCCCGGCGTGGTGGTCGGGTCGAACTCGACGTGCCAGATCTTCTGGCAGCCCCGGCAGGTACGCCGACCGGAGAGCCGCCGGATCACCTCGTCGTCGTCGACCACCAGCTCCAGGACCAGATCCAGGGCGGTGCCCAGGTCGGCCAGGAGCTTGTCCAGCGCAGCGGCCTGCGGAGTCGTCCGGGGAAAGCCGTCGAGCAGGAAGCCCTCGGCGGCGTCCGGCTCGGCGAGCCGGTCCCGGACCATGTTGATCGTCACCTCGTCGGGCACCAGCTTGCCGGCGTCCATGTACCGCTTCGCCTCGACCCCGAGCGGGGTCCCCTGGCTGACGTTCGCCCGGAAGATGTCCCCGGTCGAGATCTTCGGCACGGCGAGGTGGGCGGCGATGAACTCGGCCTGGGTCCCCTTGCCCGCCCCGGGGGGACCGACCAGAACGAGTCGCATCTACCGCAGGAACCCTTCGTAGTTCCGCTGCATGAGCTGGCTCTCGATCTGCTTCACCGTCTCCAGGCCGACGCCGACCATGATCAGAACGGCCGTGCCACCGAACGGGAAGTTCTGGAACTGCTGGTTGTCCAGCCAGATGAAGAAGAAGTTCGGCAGGACGGCCACGAGACCCAGGTAGAGCGAGCCCGGCAGGGTGATCCGGCTCAGGATGAAGTCGAGGTAGTCAGCGGTGGGCTTGCCCGGCCGGATACCCGGCACGAACCCGCCGTACTTCTTCATGTTGTCCGCGACCTCGGTCGGGTTGAACGTGATCGAGACGTAGAAGTACGTGAAGAAGATGATCAGCAGGAAGTAGACGATGATGTACGTCGGGCTGTCCGGCTGCACCAGGTGGTTCTGCACCCAGGTCTGCCAACCGTTCAGGTTGTTCTGGTCGAAGAACTGGAGCAGCAGCGTCGGCAGGTAGAGCAGCGACGAGGCGAAGATGACCGGGATGACACCGGCCTGGTTCACCTTCAGCGGGATGTACGTGGAGGTGCCGCCGTACATCCGCCGGCCGATCATGCGCTTCGCGTACTGGACCGGGATCCGCCGCTGCGCCTGCTCGATGAAGACCACCAGGGTGATGACGACCAGGACCAGGACCAGAACCAGGGCGAACATCCCCCAGCCCTTGTTGTTCTTGATCGTCCAACCCTCGCTGGGCAGCCGCGCCGCGATCGAGGTGAAGATCAGCACGGACATGCCGTTGCCGACGCCCCGGTCGGTGATCAGCTCGCCCAGCCACATCACCACACCGGTGCCCGCAGTCATCGTGATGACCAGGACAGTGACGGTCAGCCAGCTCGGCAGCCCGGTCCCCTCGGGGATGATCGGGAACTCCTGGCACATGCCGTTGAAGAGCTGCCCGGAGCGGGCCAGCGCCACGAACGCGGACGCCTGCAGGACGCCGAGGCCGAGAGTCAGGTAACGGGTGTACTGCGTGATCTTCGCCTGACCCGCCTGGCCCTCCTTGCGGAGCTGCTCCAACCGGGGAATGACCACGGTGAGCAGCTGAAGGATGATCGAGGCGGTGATGTAGGGCATGATGCCCAGCGCGAAGACCGACAGCGACAGCAGCGCGCCACCGGAGAAGAGGTTGAGGAGGTTGAAGACCCCGTTACCCTCCCCCGTCTCCATGGTCTGGATGCACTTCTGCACGTTGCCGTACGAGACACCCGGACTGGGCAGGGTCGCGCCGAGCCGGTAGACCGCGATGATGGCTACTGTAAACAGCAGCTTCTTGCGCAGGTCAGGCGTGCGGAACGCACTGAGAAAGGCGGAGAGCAACTTCTTCCTCCTGCGCGAGGCGGGCCGCCGCTGGTGCGTGGCGGGACGGGGTGGTGTCGGGCGATCGGCCCGAAACCCATGCTGGGATCGGACTCTAACAGTCCGGCGCGCTCTCGGGCAGATCCACCCGGGAGCATTCACCGGCTCCGATATTAGCGGGGCGAACGAGCCCCCCAGTAGACCGGGGCGCCCGCCAGTTGCTCAAGAACTGGACGAGCGCCACGACCCGTCGTCTTACAGCTCGGTGACCGAGCCACCGGCAGCGGTGACCTTCTCCTTGGCCGACGCGCTGAACGCGTGCGCCGACAGCTGGAGAGAGACGCCACCCAGGTCCCCGGTACCGAGGACCTTCACCGGCTGACCCTTGCGGACGGCGCCGGCCTCGACCAGCTCCGCCGGCCCGACCTGGCCGCCCTGCGGGAACAGCTCGGCCAGCCGGTCCAGGTTGACCACCTGGTACACGACCTTGAACTTGTTCTTGAAGCCCTTCAGCTTCGGCAGCCGCATGTGGATGGGCATCTGCCCACCCTCGAACGCCGCCGAGATGTTCTTCCGGGCCTTGGAACCCTTGGTACCTCGACCGGCGGTCTTGCCCTTGGAGCCCTCACCGCGACCCACCCGGGTCTTCGCGGTCTTGGCGCCGGGAGCCGGACGCAGGTGGTGGACCTTGATCGTCATTAGTCGACCTCCTCGACCTTCACGAGGTGGCTCACGGTGAAGATCATGCCCCGGATCTCGGGACGGTCCTCCTTGACCACCACGTCGTTGATCCGCTTGAGACCGAGCGACCGCAGCGACTCACGCTGGTTGTGCTTGGTCCCGATGCCGGACCGGACCTGGGTGACCTTCAGGCGCGCCATCAGGACGTCACCCCCGCCTGGGTCGCGAGCATGGCGGCCGGCGCCACGTCCTCGACCGGCAGACCCCGCCGCTTCGCGACCGCCTCCGGCGACTCCAGCCCCTTCAGGGCCGCGACGGTGGCGTGCACGATGTTGATCGGGTTGGACGAACCGAGGCTCTTGGAGAGCACGTCGTGGATACCCGCGCACTCCAGGACGGCACGCACCGGACCACCGGCGATGACACCCGTACCGGCGCTGGCCGGCTTGAGCAGCACCACGCCGGCGGCGTCCTCGCCCTGCACCGGGTGCGGGATCGTGGAGGCGATGCGCGGCACCTTGAAGAAGTGCTTCTTGGCCTCCTCGACACCCTTGGCGATCGCCGCGGGCACCTCCTTGGCCTTCCCGTAGCCGACCCCGACCGTACCGTCGCCGTCGCCCACGATCACCAGGGCGGTGAAGCTGAAGCGACGACCACCCTTCACGACCTTCGCGACCCGGTTGATGGCGACGACCCGCTCAAGATGCGGCGTCTTCTCGGCGGGCGCGTTTCCGCGACCGCCCTCACGGCGGTTGTCGCGGCGACCACCCTCGTTGCCACCGGACCCGCCGCCACGGCGCTGTTGACCTGGCATCAGCAGCCTTCCTCTCTCTTCGTGACGGGGTTAGAACTCGAGCCCGGCTTCACGGGCAGCGTCGGCCAGCGCGGCGATCCGCCCCGCGTACTTGTTACCTCCGCGGTCGAAGACGACCTTGGAGATACCCGCGGCCTTGGCCCGCTCGGCGAGCAGCGTCCCGACCTTGCCGGCCAGGGCGCTCTTGTCGCCCTCGGCGCCACGGATCGAGGCGTCCAGGGTCGAGGCCGACACCAGGGTGTGCCCCCGGTTGTCGTCCACGATCTGGGCCACGATGTGCCGCAGCGAACGGGTGACGACCAGACGCGGCCGCTCGGCGCTGCCGAACACGGTCTTGCGGACCCGGAAGTGCCGACGCGCCCGCCCGACGGCGCGCTGGGCGGCGACGCCGCGACGGCGCTTGAGCAGCGTGGCGGTCACTTCTTACCTGCCTTTCTCCCGGCCTCGCGGCCGGCGGATGCCCTCGCCCTGGCGTTCGTGGCGGTCACTTCTTGCCCGCCTTTCCAGCCTTGCGGCGGATGACCTCGCCCTGGTACTTGACGCCCTTGCCCTTGTACGGCTCCGGCGGGCGGATCTTCCGGATGTTGGCGGCTACCTCGCCGACCTGCTGCTTGTCGATCCCGCTCACGTGGAACAACGTGGGCCGCTCGACGGTGAAGGTGATCCCGTCCGGGGCCTTCACCTGCACCGGGTGCGAGAACCCGAGCGCGAACTCGAGGTCGCTGCCCTTGGCGGTCACCCGGTAACCGGTGCCGGCGATCTCGAGGGTCTTGCGGTACCCCTCGGTCACGCCGACGATCATGTTGGCCACCAGGGTCCGGCTCAGGCCGTGCAGCTCCTTGGCGCGCCGCTCGTCGTTCGGCCGGCTGACGTGCAGCTGGCCGTCCTCGCCCCGCTCCGCCGTGATCGGCTCGGCCAGGGTGTGCGACAGCTCGCCCTTCGGGCCCTTGACCTTGACGGTCGCACCGTCGATGGTCACCTCGACACCGGTCGGCACCGGGATCGACTTACGTCCAATACGCGACATTTCTCTTCTCCCGTTACCAGACGAAGGCGAGGACTTCCCCGCCAACGCTCCGCTTGCGGGCCTGCCGGTCGGTCAGCAGCCCCTGGGACGTCGAAATGATCGCCACGCCCAGTCCGCCGAGCACCCGGGGGAGCCCGTCCGACTTGGCGTACACCCGCAGACCGGGCTTGGACACGCGCTTGATGCCGGCCAGGCTCCGCTCCCGGTTCTGGCCGTACTTCAGCTCGACGACCAGTCGCTTGCCGACGGTGCCCTCTTCGGGCTCCTCGACCGACCAGGTGGCGATGTAACCCTCGGCCTTGAGGACCTCGGCGATGTTCGCCTTGATCTTCGAGTAGGGCATCGTCACCCGGTCGTGGTACGCCTGGTTGGCGTTACGCAGACGCGTCAGCATGTCTGCGATCGGGTCGGTCATCGTCATGGATCTCGTCAGCCTTTCTCGCCGGGGTTCCCGGGGCGTTGGCCCGGGCCTACGGCGTTGCGATCCTCGCCCCGACCTTCAGTCGGGACGCGGCTGGGCCCTACCAGGGCGCTCCACCGGAATCGGGTGGGGCGCAGCGTCACCAGGAAGCCTTCGACACACCGGGCAGCTCGCCCCGGTGGGCCATCTCCCGGATGCACACCCGGCAGAGGCCGAACTTGCGGTAGACCGCCTTCGGCCGCCCGCACCGCTGGCAGCGGGTGTACGCGCGAACCGAGAACTTCGGCTTCGCGGCCGCCTTGAGGATCAGCGCCTTCTTCGCCATTCGCTCAGTTCTCCTTGAACGGGAAGCCCAGGAGCTTGAGCAGCGCCCGGCCCTCGTCGTCGGTCGTGGCCGTGGTGACCACCGTGATGTCCATGCCCCGTACCCGATCGATCCGGTCCTGGTCGATCTCGTGGAACACCGACTGCTCGGTCAACCCGAACGTGTAGTTGCCGTGCCCGTCGAGCTTGCGCCCGTCCAGGCCGCGGAAGTCACGGATACGCGGCAGCGCGATCGACAGCAGCCGGTCCAGGAACTCCCACATCCGGTCGCCCCGCAGGGTGACCTTCGCGCCGATCGGCATGCCCTCGCGGAGCTTGAACTGCGCGATCGACTTCCGGGCCCGCCGCACCTGCGGCTTCTGCCCGGAGATGGTGGCCAGGTCCCGGACGGCGCCGTCGATCAGCTTCGCGTCCCGGGCGGCCTCGCCGACGCCCATGTTGATGACGATCTTCACCAGGCCGGGTACCTGCATGGGGTTCCCGTAGCCGAACTGCTCACGCAGCTGCCCGGCGATCTCGTTGCGGTACCGCTCCTTGAGCCGCGGCATCGTCTTCGTTTCGGTTGCCGTCATCACAGGTCCTTACCGGTGCTGCGCGCGATGCGGACCTTCTGGCCGTTGTCGTCGATCCGGTACCCGACCCGGGTCGGGTTGCCGTCGGAGTCCAGGACCTGCACGTTCGAGACGTGGATCGGGGCCTCCTGGGTGACGATGCCACCGGTCTTCGCACCGCGTTGGGTGGTGGTCACACGGGTGTGCTTCTTGATCCGGTTCACGCCCTCGACCAGAACCTTGTCCTGCCGCGGGTAGGCCGCGATGACCTTGCCCTTGGCGCCCTTGTCCTTGCCGGCGATGACGACGACCGTGTCGCCCTTCTTCACCTTCACGGCTACAACACCTCCGGGGCGAGCGAGATGATCTTCATGAACCGCTTGTCCCGCAGCTCCCGGCCGACCGGGCCGAAGATACGGGTACCACGCGGGTCGCCACCGTCCTTGATGATCACGGCGGCGTTCTCGTCGAACCGGATGTACGAGCCGTCCGGCCGCCGCTTCTCCTTCGCGGTACGGACGACAACCGCCTTGACGACGTCGCCCTTCTTCACGCCCGCGCCGGGGATGGCGTCCTTGACCGTGGCCACGATGACGTCGCCGATGCTCGCGTACCGCCGACCGGAGCCACCGAGCACCCGGATGCACAGGATCTCCCGGGCACCCGTGTTGTCGGCGACACGCAGTCGCGACTCCTGCTGAATCACGTCAATCTCCTATGTCTGCCAGTTCTCAGCCGGCGGCCTCCCCGACCGCACCTCCCGGACACGGGAGGGAGGGCCGGCTGAGCTTGGCGGAACCCTGAGCCTGCGGTACGGCTCTTACTTGGCCTTCTCGAGGATCTCCACGACCCGCCACCGCTTGGTGGCGGAGAGCGGACGGGTCTCCATGAGCAGCACCCGGTCGCCCACGCCGCACGCGTTCTGCTCGTCGTGCGCCTTCAGCTTGCTGGTGCGGCGCATGACCTTGCCGTACAGCGCGTGCTTGACCCGGTCCTCAACCTCGACGACCACGGTCTTGTCCATCTTGTCGCTGACCACGAGTCCCTCGCGAACCTTGCGCTGGGCCCGCGGCGTCGCGGTGGTGGTGGTCTCTTCACTCATGATGCAGTCACCTCAGTCGGCGCGGCCGAAAGCCCCAGTTCGCGCTCACGCATGATCGTGTAGATCCGGGCGATCTCCCGACGGATGACCTGCAGCCGGCGGTTGTTGTCCAGCTGCCCGGTCGCCGCCTGGACGCGCAGGTTGAACAGCTCCGCCTTGGCCTCCCGCAACCTGCTGACCAGCTCCTCTTCGGAGAGTTCACGCAGCTCGCCGGCCTTCACGCCCGCGGCCATCAGCTTTCACCCACTTCGCGCGTAACAATGCGGCACTTCATCGGGAGCTTGTGGATCGCGCGACGCATCGCCTCTCGCGCGACCTGCTCGTTGGGGAAGGACATCTCGAAGAGCACCCGCCCCGGCTTCACGTTGGCGACCCACCACTCGGGCGAGCCCTTACCGGAACCCATCCGGGTCTCGGCGGGCTTCTTGGTCAGGGCCTGGTCCGGGAAGACCGTGATCCAGACCTTGCCACCACGCTTGATGTGCCGGGTCATCGCGATACGGGCCGACTCGATCTGCCGGTTCGTCACGTACGCGGGCTCGAGCGCCTGGATTCCGAACTCGCCGAACACCACCCGGTTGCCGCCCTTCGACGCGCCACTGCGGTCGGGGTGGTGCGGCTTGCGGAAGCCCTTCGGGGGCTTACGCGGCATCAGCATCTGTCAGCCCTCCTGCGCTGAGCTGTCCGTTCCGGCGGAGCCCGCCGGAGTCGCCGCGGCGGAACCCGCTGCGGCGCTGTCGTTCGTGGCCTCGGCGGAGATCTCCGCCTGGGCCGCCCGGCCGGCCTCGGTCCCGCCGGGAGTGGTGCCGGACGAGCCGGACCGACCACGACGCGGCCGGTCGGGACGGTCGCCCCGCTCCCGGCGCGGACGCGCCGGACCCGCCTCGGCCGGAGCCTCCCGGCCCGGTACGGCGTCGCCCTTGTAGATCCAGACCTTCACGCCGATCCGGCCGAAGGTGGTCCGGGCCTCGAAGAAGCCGTACTCGATGTTGGCCCGCAGCGTGTGCAGCGGTACCCGACCCTCACGGTAGAACTCGGTCCGGCTCATCTCCGCGCCGCCGAGACGGCCGGAGACCTGCACCCGGATGCCCCGCACGATCGGGTTCTTCATCGCCGACTGCATGGCCTTGCGCATCGCCCGCCGGAAGCTGACCCGGCTGGAGAGCTGCTCGGCCACGCCCTGCGCGACCAGCTGCGCGTCCGACTCCGGGCTCTTCACCTCGAGGATGTTGAGCTGCACCTGCTTGCCGGTGAGCTTCTCGAGCCGACCCCGGATCTTGTCGGCCTCCGCACCCTTACGGCCGATGACGATGCCCGGCCGGGCGGTGTGGATGTCGACCCGGACCCGGTCGCGGGTCCGCTCGATGTCGACCTTGGAAATACCCGCGCGCTCCAGACCGGTCGACATCATCCGACGGATCTTGACGTCCTCGGCGATGTAGTCCTTGTAGAGCTTGTCCGCGTACCACCGGGACTTCCAGTCGGTCGAGATGCCGAGCCGGAACCCGTGCGGGTGAACCTTCTGCCCCATTACTCGGCACCCTCCGTCTTGCTCTGCTGCGTCTCGGCGGCTCCGGTCTCGGCCGCCGGAGCGGTCGACTTGGCCGGGGCGGCCTTCTTCGCGGCCCGCCGGGCCGGCGTCGCCGGCGCCACGGCCTCGACCACGATGGTGATGTGACAGGTCCGCTTGCGGATCCGGTACGCCCGGCCCTGGGCCCGCGGCTGGAACCGCTTCATCGTCGGGCCCTCGTCCACGAACGCCTCGCTGACGAGCAGCGCGTCGGGGTCCAGCCGCTCGTTGTTCTCCGCGTTGGCGATCGCGCTCGCGAGCACCTTGTAGACCTGCTCACTCGCCGCCTGCGGCGCGAACTGCAGCACCGTGAGCGCCTCCTTCGCGGGCAGACCGCGGACGAGGTTGATCACCCGGCGCGCCTTGGTCGGCGAGATGCGCACGTGTCGCGCAACCGCCCGCGCGCCCGGAAGCACCGGAGCGTCGCCCTTTACTGGCATCGCTGAAACCCCTTGATCCTTTATCCGTGGTCGGCGCTCAGCGCCGGCGGCTCTTCCGGTCGTCCTTCTCGTGACCCTTGAACGTGCGGGTCAGCGCAAACTCGCCGAGCTTGTGCCCGACCATCGCCTCGGTGACGAACACCGGGACGTGCTTGCGCCCGTCGTGCACGGCGATCGTGTGCCCCAGCATCTCGGGGATGATCGTCGAACGGCGCGACCAGGTCTTGATGACGTTCTTCGAGCCCTTCTCGTTCTGCGTCTCCACCTTCTTGAGCAGGTGGTCGTCGACGAACGGGCCCTTCTTCAGGCTGCGAGGCATGTCTTATCTCCCTTAGCCGCGCTTACGGGTGGCGTAGCGGCGGCGGACGATGAGACGGTCGCTCGCCTTGCCCTTACGACGGGTGCGGCCCTCGGGCTTACCCTGCGGGTTCACCGGGTGGCGACCACCGGAGGTCTTGCCCTCACCACCACCGTGCGGGTGGTCGACCGGGTTCATCGCCACACCACGGACGGTCGGGCGCTTGCCCTTCCACCGCATCCGGCCGGCCTTGCCCCAGTTGATGTTGGACTGGTCGGCGTTGCCGATCTCGCCGATCGTCGCCCGGCAACGGACGTCGACCCGCCGGATCTCGCCGGAGGGCATCCGCAGGGTGGCGTACGCCCCCTCGCGGCCCAGCAGCTGGATGCCGACGCCGGCCGACCTGGCCAGCTTGGCGCCACCGCCCGGGCGCAGCTCCACCGCGTGGATGGTGGAACCGACCGGGATGTTGCGCAGCGGCAGGTTGTTGCCGGGCTTGATGTCGGCACCCGGACCGGACTCGACCGGGTCACCCTGCTTGAGGTCCTTCGGCGCGATGATGTAGCGCTTCTCGCCGTCGGCGTAGTGCAGCAGTGCGATCCGCGCGGTGCGGTTCGGGTCGTACTCGATGTGCGCGACCTTCGCCGGCACGCCGTCCTTGTCGACCCGCTTGAAGTCGATCAGGCGGTACTGGCGCTTGTGCCCGCCGCCGTGGTGCCGCGTGGTGATCCGGCCGTGGGCGTTACGCCCGCCCTTCTTCGGCAACGGAGCCAGCAGCGACTTCTCCGGGGTCGACCGGGTGATCTCAGCGAAGTCGGCGACGCTGGAGCCACGCCGGCCCGGCGTCGTCGGCTTGTACTTACGGATAGCCATTGTCTATACCCCTCAGCTGACCGGCCCGCCGAAGGCCTCGATGCGGTCACCGTCGGCCAGCTTCACCATCGCCCGCTTGGTGTCCTTGCGCTTCCCGAACCCGGTACGGGTCCGCTTGCGCTTGCCCTCACGGTTGAGCGTGTTGACCGTGATGACCCGGACGTTGAAGATCTGCTGGATCGCGATCTTGATCGCGGTCTTGTTGGCGTCCGGGTGCACCAGGAAGGTGTACCAGTTCTTGTTGAGCTCGCTGTAGCTCTTCTCCGAGACGACCGGCGCGATGATGATGTCCCGCGGGTCGGCGATCGTGGTCACTTGTCGCTCTCCTCACCCTGCGCCCCACCGCGGCGACCCAGGAACTCGTCCAGGGCGTCCCGGGTGAAGACCACGTCGTCGGCGACCAGCACGTCGTACGTGTTGAGCTGGCCGGCCTCCAGCAGATGCACGCTCACCTCGTTGCGCAGCGACAGCCAGTTCAGCTCGTCGGTGCTGCTGAGCACGACCAGCACCCGCCTGGCCTGGCTGACCTTGCGCAGCGTGGCGACGGCGCCCTTCGTCGACGGCTTGTCACCGCTGACGAAGGTCTCCACCACGTGCAACTGGCCGTTGCGGGCCCGGTCGGAGAGGGCACCGCGCAGCGCGGCCGCCTTCATCTTCTTCGGGGTCCGCTGGCTGTAGTCCCGCGGGACCGGCCCGTGCACGACGCCACCGCCGGCGAACTGCGGCGCGCGGATCGAACCCTGCCGGGCCCGACCGGTGCCCTTCTGCTTGTACGGCTTCTTGCCGCCACCCGCGACCTCGCCCCGGGTCTTGACCTTGTGCGTGCCCTGCCGCGCGGCGGCAAGCTGCGCAACCACGACCTGGTGCATCAGCGGGATGTTGGCCTGCACGTCGAAGACCTCGGCGGGCAGCTCGACCGAGCCGCTCTTGGTGCCCTCGGCGGTCAGTACGTCAACCGTGCTCACTTCGCCTCTCCGCCCTTCTTCGCGGCGGCCTTGGCCGCCGAGCGGACCAGCACCAGCGCGCCCTTGGGACCGGGGATGGCACCGCGAACCAGCAGCAGGTTGTTCTCCGGGTCGACCGCCTGGACGGTCAGGTTCTGGGTGGTGAACCGCACGCCACCCATCCGACCGGCCATCCGGACGCCCTTGAAGACGCGACCCGGGGTGGCGCAGGCGCCGATGGAGCCCGGCGAGCGGTGCTTACGCTCGACACCGTGACCCGCGCCCAGACCGCGGAAGCCGTGCCGCTTCATGACACCGGCGAAGCCCTTGCCCTTGGTCCGGCCGGTGACGTCGATCGTCGTGCCAGCGGCGAACGTCTCGACGTTCACCTCCTGGCCCAGCTCGTACTCGGCGGCGTCGGTGGTGCGCAGCTCGACGATGTGCCGGCGCGGCGCCACGTTGGCCTTGGCGTAGTGGCCGCTGACCGGCTTCTTGACCTTGCGCGGGTTGATCGCGCCGTACGCCAGCTGGACCGCGGAGTAGCCGTCCTTGTCAGCGGTGCGGATCTGGGTCACGACACACGGCCCGGCCTGCACCACCGTCACCGGGACAACACGGTTGTTGTCCCAGACCTGGGTCATGCCGAGCTTGGCGCCCAGGATGCCCTTCACTTGCCTGTCCATTAGTCCGGTCCCTACAGCTTGATCTCGATGTCGACGCCAGCCGGCAGGTCGAGGCGCATGAGCGAGTCGACCGTCTTGGGGGTCGGGTCGATGATGTCGATCAGACGCTTGTGCGTGCGCATCTCGAAGTGCTCGCGCGAGTCCTTGTACTTGTGCGGCGAACGGATCACGCAGAAACGGTTGATCTCCGTGGGCAGCGGCACCGGGCCCGCGACCTGAGCCCCGGTACGCGTCACCGTCTCAACGATCTTGCGCGCCGAGGAGTCGACCACCTCGTGGTCGTACGCCTTGAGCCGGATGCGGATCTTCTGTCCCGCCATGGTGGCCTCTGTTCCTTCTCTCGCCTTGTCCGTCCCGCCCGGTTGCTACCACGGAGCTCACCCCCGGGAAGCGGGATGTTCCATGCCGGGCTCGGGCGCTGCCCAACTCCCGTGCTTTCCGACCCCCGCGGTCGGGCGTGTCGCGCCCTGGGGCCAGGCTCCGCCCCGGAAAACCGGAGCGGTCCCCGCCCGTGCGGGAAGTTCGGGGGCGCCGGGAGTGGATCGCCACGCCCCGGACACCCAGCGAGGGTGGCTGACTATCGGGCAGCCAGCCACCCCGCCGGTACGCAACCTGACCAGTATGCCGTACCACCGCACGGCAATGCTAATCGGGGTTACTGTTTACTTGATGATCTTCGTGACGAAGCCCGCGCCGACCGTACGGCCACCCTCACGAATCGCGAACTTGAGGTTCTCCTCCATCGCGATCGGCTGGATCAGCTTCACGGTCATCGTGGTGTTGTCACCCGGCATGACCATCTCGGTGCCCTCGGGCAGCGTGACGACGCCGGTAACGTCCGTGGTCCGGAAGTAGAACTGCGGACGGTAGTTCTGGAAGAACGGGGTGTGCCGGCCACCCTCCTCCTTGGAGAGGATGTAGACGGTCGCCTCGAACTCGGTGTGCGGGGTGGTGGTGCCGGGCTTGACCACCACCATGCCGCGCTCGACGTCCTCGCGCTTGATACCCCGCAGCAGCAGACCGACGTTCTCACCCGCGCGGGCCTCGTCGAGCAGCTTGCGGAACATCTCGATACCGGTGCAGACCGTCTTCTGCGACTTCTCGCGGATACCGACGATCTCCACCTCCTCGTTCGGCTTGAGCACGCCACGCTCGGCGCGGCCGGTGACCACGGTGCCACGACCGGTGATCGTGAAGACGTCCTCGATCGGCATGAGGAACGGCTTGTCGGTCTCCCGCTCCGGCTGAGGAATCGCGGTGTCGACCGCGTTCATCAGGTCCATGAGCTTGGAGGTCCACTCCGGGTCGCCCTCGAGCGCCTTCAGCGCGGAGACCCGGACGACCGGCAGGTCGTCACCCGGGTACTCCTGCGACGAGAGCAGCTCACGGACCTCGAGCTCGACGAGCTCCAGGAGCTCCTCGTCGTCGACCATGTCGCTCTTGTTCAGCGCCACGACGATGTACGGCACGCCGACCTGACGGGCCAGCAGCACGTGCTCGCGGGTCTGCGGCATCGGGCCGTCGGTCGCCGCCACCACCAGGATCGCGCCGTCCATCTGCGCGGCACCGGTGATCATGTTCTTGATGTAGTCGGCGTGACCCGGGCAGTCCACGTGCGCGTAGTGCCGCGCCGCGGTCTGGTACTCGACGTGCGCGATCGAGATCGTGATACCGCGGGCCTTCTCCTCCGGCGCCTTGTCGATCTCGTCGAACGGCGTGTACGGGTTCAGGTCCGGGAACTCGTCGTGCAGAACCTTGGTAATGGCCGCCGTCAGCGTCGTCTTACCGTGGTCGATGTGACCAATGGTGCCGATGTTGACGTGCGGCTTAGTCCGCTCGAACTTCGCCTTCGCCACTGGTGTCCTCCTGTGGACTTCTTGGTTCGTACGCCCGGCGCGCCATTCGGCGCTTAGGACTCTGTCGACAGCCTTTCCGGCCGGAAGTTTCCCGGTCGGGAAGTCGTGGGTCTTGCGGCGGTGAAACCTTCAGGCCCGGTCTCGCAGCCCGGCCCGTGGACGCCGCGGGCGAGATTACCCGTCCGCGGCGCTCGCGGTATCACCGGCCCGGCGTCAGCCGAGTGAGGTCACTCGCCCGTCGCCTTCGCGATGATCTCCTTCGCCACGTTCGCGGGAACCTCGGCGTAGGAGTCGAACTGCATGCTGTAGCTAGCCCGGCCCTGGGTCTTCGACCGCAGGTCGCCGACATAGCCGAACATCTCCGACAGCGGCACCAGGGCGCGGACGACGCGGGCTCCGCCGCGCTCCTCCATCGCCTGGATGATGCCCCGGCGGGAGTTGAGGTCGCCGATCACGTCACCCATGTTCTCCTCGGGAGTGGTGACCTCGACGGACATCATCGGTTCGAGCAGCGCGGGGTCGGCCTTGCGGGCCGCGTCCTTGAGCACCATCGAACCGGCGATCTTGAACGCCATCTCGGACGAGTCGACCTCGTGGGCCTGACCGTCGAGCAGCGTCAGCTTCAGGCCGACCAGCGGGTAGCCGGCGAGTACGCCGTACTGCATCGCGTCCTGGGCACCGGCGTCGACCGAGGGGATGAACTCTCTCGGCACCCGGCCACCGGTGACGGCGTTGCTGAACTCGTACGTCGGCGAGTCGTTGGTCAGCGGCAGCGGCTCGACGCTGACGATGACCCGCGCGTACTGGCCGGAACCACCGGTCTGCTTCTTGTGGGTGTACTCGACCTTCTCCACCTTGCGGCGGATGGTCTCGCGGTACGCCACCTGCGGCTTGCCGATGTTCGCCTCGACGTTGAACTCGCGGCGCATCCGGTCGACCAGGATGTCCAGGTGCAGCTCGCCCATGCCGGCGATGACCGTCTGGCCGGTCTCCTCGTCGAGGCTGACCCGGAACGTCGGGTCCTCCTCGGCGAGCCGCTGGATGGCGGTGCCGAGCTTCTCCTGGTCGGACTTGGTCTTCGGCTCGATCGCCACCTGGATGACCGGCTCGGGGAAGGTCATCGACTCCAGGATGACCGCGTTCGCCGGGTCGCAGAGCGTGTCGCCGGTGGTGGTCTGCTTCAGACCCTGCACCGCGATGATGTCGCCAGCCTGGGCCGAGCTGCGCTCTTCCCGCTTGTTGGCGTGCATCTGGTAGATCTTGCCGATCCGCTCCTTGCGGTCCTTGGTGGAGTTGATCACCTGCGAACCGGACTCCACCTTGCCGGAGTAGACCCGCACGTAGGTCAGCTTGCCCAGGTGCTTGTCAGTCTGGATCTTGAAGGCCAGCGCGGAGAACGGCTCGCTCGGGTCCGGCTTGCGCTGCAGCGGGGTCTCGCCGTCGGTCGCGGTGCCCTCGATCGCCGGGATGTCCAGCGGCGACGGCAGGTACTCGACCACCGCGTCCAGCATCGGCTGGATGCCCTTGTTCTTGAAGGCCGAGCCGCAGAGCACCGGGTTGGCCTTGCCGGCGATGGTGGCCCGGCGGATGGCGGCCCGGATCTCCTCGACGGAGAGCTCGCCACCGTCCAGCGACTCGAGGTACTTCTCGGTGAACTCGTCGTCGACGCTGGAGAGCGTGTCGAGCAGCTTCTCCCGCCACTCGGCGGCGGAGTCGGCGAGGTCGGCCGGGACGTCCTCGATCGCGTAGTCCTCGCCCTTCTGGGTCTCGCCACGCCAGGTCAGCGCGCGCATCCCGATCAGGTCGACGACACCGATGTGGTCGCCCTCGAGGCCGATCGGGATCTGCAGCACCAGCGGGGTGGCGTTGAGCCGGTCGACCATCATCTGCACGCAGCGGAAGAAGTCCGCGCCGGTGCGGTCCAGCTTGTTGACGAAGCACATCCGGGGAACGTTGTACTTGTCGGCCTGACGCCAGACGTTCTCGGTCTGCGGCTCGACACCGGCGACCCCGTCGTACACGGCCACCGCACCGTCGAGGACCCGCAGCGACCGCTCGACCTCGACCGTGAAGTCGACGTGGCCGGGCGTGTCGATGATCTGGACTGTGTGGCCCTTCCACTCACACTTGGTGGCGGCGGAGGTGATGGTGATCCCCCGCTCCTGCTCCTGCTCCATCCAGTCCATGACGGCGGCGCCCTCGTGGACCTCACCGATCTTGTACGTGATACCGGTGTAGAACAGGATCCGCTCGGTGGTCGTGGTCTTACCAGCATCGATGTGCGCCATGATGCCGATGTTGCGTACCTTGGCGAGCGCGTCTGCGGCGGCCACTTCAATCCCTACTTATCGTCGTCTCGTCGGCGTAATCGCGACCGGTACCGGGCCCGGCGCGGCGGACCGCGCCGGACCCCGATCGGTCGTTACCAGCGGTAGTGCGCGAAGGCCTTGTTGGACTCGGCCATCTTGTGGGTGTCCTCGCGCCGCTTGACGGCGGCACCAAGACCGTTGCTCGCGTCGAGCAGCTCGTTCATCAGGCGCTCGACCATGGTCTTCTCCCGACGGGCCCGGGAGTACGTGACCAGCCAGCGCAGCCCGAGCGTGGTGGCCCGCTGCGGCTTGACCTCGACCGGCACCTGGTAGGTCGCGCCACCGACACGGCGGCTGCGGACCTCGAGGGTCGGCTTCACGTTGTCCATCGCCCGCTTCAGGATGACCACTGGGTCGGTGCCGGCCTTCTCGCGGCAACCCTCGAGGGCCTCGTAGACGATGCGCTCGGCCAGCTGACGCTTGCCGCGCAGGAGGATCTTGTTCACCAGCTGGGTCACCAGCGGCGAGTTGTACACCGGGTCCGCGACAAGCGGCCGACGCGGAGCAGGGCCCTTACGCGGCATGTCAGCTCTTCTCCTTCTTCGCGCCGTAGCGGCTACGCGCCTGCTTGCGGTTGCGGACACCCTGGGTGTCCAGCGAGCCGCGGACGATCTTGTAGCGCACGCCCGGGAGGTCCTTCACCCGGCCACCGCGAACCAGCACGAGGGAGTGCTCCTGCAGGTTGTGCCCGACGCCCGGGATGTAGGCCGTGACCTCGATCTGGCTGCTGAGCTTCACACGAGCGACCTTGCGCAGCGCGGAGTTCGGCTTCTTCGGGGTGGTGGTGTACACGCGCGTGCACACGCCGCGCCGCTGAGGGCTCCCCTTCAGCGCGGGCGTCTTGGTCTTACTCGTCTTGGCTTGGCGGCCCTTGCGGACCAACTGCTGGATCGTGGGCACCGGGTTTCTCCGCTCCCTTCGGCCGCCTAAATGCGACCGCGCGTGTCGTAGCCGCCCTCGCGAGTGGCTCTCCTACATTCCGACCAGGGCCGTCCGGTGACGGTCCCGGTACCCGCGGTCGGGCGTGTCGCCCGCTCGCGGTTTCCCGACGTCGTTGACCGGCGCCGGATTCCAGCCCATCGGCACGCTGGCGCGTCCCGACCTGTTCGACTTTGTCGTGCCACCGCTCGATGACCGCATGACGGCTCGGGCGCACGCACGAGTTGCCCGGGCATGCCCGGGCACGAGAGGAAAGAGTACCTACCCCGGGTAGGCACGTCAAAACAGGCCCCCGAAGGTCCTTGCCAGGGAGGTCCTTGACAACCTCACTGTCGACAGCCCTCGGGTCGGGGTCCGGCTCGTCGTGTCACCCGCAGCGGGCACTACCAGATGTCAGTGTACCGGCTGCCCCCGCCACCCCGCTCGGCGGGCCGCCAACCGGTCCGGGCCCGCCTTCCCCAGGTCCGGGCCGCCCTCGACAACCCGCTCCGGGCCGCCCTCGACAACCCGCTCCGGGCCGCCCTCGGCAACCGGCCGGGCCCGCCCACCGGGCCGTGACCGGGAACCCGGCCGCGCCCGTCCGTAGCCGGCGCGGCCGGACGGTCAGGCCTGGAGCAGCAGCGCCAGCGCGAGGGTGAGCAGGGTCAGCCCGAGTCCCACGGCACCGCAGCTGATCCCGGCCACGGCCACCCCCCGACCGCTGAACCGCACCGCCGACGCCCCCGTACCCGGCCGGCCGGCTCCCGGCGGTCCCGCCGACCACGGTGTGCCCGGACCGGACCGACCGATCTGCCGCTGCCCGAACACCCCGAGCAGCACGCCGGCGAGACCGAGCAGACCGGCCAGCACCGCGAACGCGCCGGCCGCCCAGCCGCCCCAGGTCGTGCCGGCCCCGGTCAACCCGAGACAGCCGACCACCCCCGCCACGAGGATCGAGGCGATGCCGACGACCAGCGCCGCGACCGCCGGCCCCGAGGTGATCGGCGGCACCTCGAGCTGGACGACGCCGAACGGCGTACCCGGCACCGGGTCGACCCGGCGCGGTGCGTGCCAGGACTCGCGGGGCGGCGCCGGCACCGGCCGGGCCAGCGGCCCGCCGGCCCCCGGCGGCCCCATCGGCGGTCCGACCCGCCCCGGGTACGCGGGCGCGGGATACCCGCCGCCCGACGACGGCACACCGGAGGGGTACGAGGTGACCGGCGACCCTGGCACCGCCGGCTGGTACGGCCCGCCCGGAGCGACCGCCCCCGGGCGCAGCGGTACGCCGGACGGTGCCGGTGGCAGCGGTACGGCGGAGGGTGCCGGAGCCGACGGCGGCACGGTCGACGGAACCGGAGCCGGCGGCAGCCAGGCGGGGTTCACCGGCGGCGCGGCGGGCTCCGGCGCGGTCGGCCGGGCCCACTCGCTGAGCGGCTCGGCCGGCCGCTCCACCCGTTCGGTGACCGGCTCGCCCGGCCGCTCACCGGACAGCGTGTACGAGGGCTGGAGGTAACGGGGTTCGTATCCGGGGGCGCCCGGCGGCGTCTCCGCTGCGCGGTCCGCAGCCGGTGGCTGCTCCTCCTGCGTCACGCCCAACCCCCCTGACCACCCGGACCGGCTCGGAGCGTACCGCCCGGCACCGGTCCGTCGCCGCCCGAATCTCCGCGTCGTGTCAGGCGCCAGGCTACCGCCGGGCCACCAGCCGTCCGGCGCGGGTGAACCGAACCGTCCCGACGCCGGGGCGCCGCGGTCACGGCACTCAGCGGCCCGGTGCCGGCGCCAGGCGGGCGACCACCACCCGCACCGGAGGACGGCCGGCGTCGGGCGGCCAGCCGCCGGCCGAGGGCCGTCAGTCGATCCCCGGGGCGAAGTCGTGACCGACCGGCGTGTCCGCGAGATGCAGCACCCCGATCACGGCCAGGGCGACCAGCGTGGTCAGCGCCAACACGAATCCGGCCCAGGCCAGCCGCTCGCCCCGGCGCAGCCAGGCCGCCCCGGTGAGGTAGCCGCCCGAGGCGTACGCCTCACGGCGGGCCTCCCGGGCCAACAGCATGGTGATGGTCGCTGGCACGATGCCGCCGACGAGCGGGCCGGTCAAGAGGGCGACCAGGCCGAGGGCGAAGACCGCGCGGGACTTGGTCGACCGCACCGGGTCGGGGTCGCGCGGATGGCGCAGCGCCGGGCCGGCGTCCACGACCGGCATCGTCTCCACCCGACCAGCCTACAAACCCGACCGCCCGTCAGACGCACGGTGCCCCCCACGTCGTCGGTGGACGACGTGGGGGGCACCGGAACCTCCTGCCTAGCGGTACGACCCGAAGTCGAAGTCGTCCAGCGGCACCGCCTGGCCGCTGGCCGGCCCGAACCCGTAGTCGGTCTCCGGGTACCCGGTCATCGAGTAGACCTTGGCCTTCGCCTCCTCGGTCGGCTCGACCCGGATGTTGCGGTACTTGCTGATGCCGGTACCGGCCGGGATGAGCTTACCGATGATCACGTTCTCCTTGAGGCCGATCAGCGAGTCGCTGCGCGCGTTGATCGCCGCATCGGTCAGCACCCGGGTGGTCTCCTGGAAGGAGGCCGCCGAGAGCCAGGAGTCGGTGGCCAGCGAAGCCTTGGTGATACCCATCAGCACCGGACGACCGGCCGCGGGCTCGCCACCCTCGGACACCAGCCGGCGGTTCTCCGACTCGAAGACCGCCCGGTCGACCAGCACACCCGGCAGGAACTCGGTGGAGCCCGAGTCGATCACCGTGACCCGCTTGAGCATCTGCCGGATGATGATCTCAATGTGCTTGTCGTGGATGAGCACACCCTGCGAGCGGTAGACCTCCTGGACCTCCTGGGTCAGGTGGACCTGGACCGCCCGCGGGCCGAGGATCCGGAGCAGCTCGTGCGGGTCGATGGTGCCCTCGGTGAGCTTCTCGCCGACCTCGACGTGACCGCCGTCGTGGACGTTCGGACGCAGCTTCACACGCTTCGAGATCTTGTCGTACACGATCTCGTCGCTGCCGTCGTCCGGGATGACGATGATCTTCCGGGACCGCTCGCCGTCCTCAATCCGGATCCGGCCGGGGGTGTCGGCGATCGGCGCCTTGCCCTTCGGGACCCGGGCCTCGAAGATCTCCTGGACACGCGGCAGACCCTGGGTGATGTCCTCACCCGCGACACCACCGGTGTGGAAGGTACGCATCGTCAGCTGGGTACCCGGCTCACCGATCGACTGGGCGGCGATGATGCCGACCGCCTCACCGATGTCGACCGACTTGCCCGTCGGCAGCGACCGGCCGTAGCAGGCCGCGCAGACCCCGAGCTTCGACTCGCAGGTCAGCACGCTGCGGACCCGAACCACGTCCACGCCGGCCGCGACGATCTTGTCGACCAGGATCGAGTTGAGGTCCGCGCCCCGCTCCGCGACCAGGTTGCCGTCGGCGCCCTTGACGTCGTCGGCCAGGGTACGGGCGTGCACCCCGGTCTCGGCGTGCGTGTGCACCACCAGCTTGCCGTCGGCACCCGTCTCGCCCACCTGCATGGTGATCGCCCGGTCGGTGCCGCAGTCCTCCTCGCGGATGATGACGTCCTGCGACACGTCCACCAGACGACGGGTCAGGTAACCCGAGTCGGCGGTACGCAGCGCGGTGTCCGCGAGACCCTTCCGGGCACCGTGCGTGGAGATGAAGTACTCCAGCACGGAGAGACCCTCCCGGTAGCTGGCCTTGATCGGCCGCGGGATGATCTCACCCTTCGGGTTGGCCACCAGACCACGGATCGCGGCGATCTGGCGGAGCTGGAGCAGGTTACCGCGGGCACCCGAGTTGATCATCTTCCACAGCGGGTTCTCCTGCGGCAGCGCCGTCTCCATCTCCTTGGCGACCTCGTTGGTCGCCTTGGTCCAGATCTCGATCAGCTCGAGGCGCCGCTCCTCCACGGTCATCAGACCGCGCTGGTACTGCTTGTCGATCTGCTCGGCCTGCTTCTCGTACTGCTCGAGGATCTCCCGCTTGCGCGGCGGCGCGATGACGTCCTCCATGCCGATCGTCACGCCGGACCAGGTGGCCCAGTGGAAGCCGGCCTCCTTGAGCCCGTCGAGCGTCGCAGCCAGCGCCACCTTCGGGAACCGCTCGGCGAGATCGTTGACGATCGCGGAGAGCTGACCCTTGCGGATCTCGTAGTTCACGAAGCGGTAGCCCTGCGGCAGGGTCTCGTTGAACAGCACTCGACCGAGGGTCGTCTCCACGGTCAGCGGCTCACCCGGAACCCAGCCCTCCGGCGAGGTCCAGCGCGCCGAGGCCGGGCCGTTGTCGACCTCGACGACGCCCCGCAGCCGGATCTTCACCGGGGTCTGCAGGTGCAGCTCACCGTTGTCGAAGGCCATCCGGGCCTCGGCGTCCGAGCTGAACACCCGGCCCTCGCCCACCTCACCCGGGGTCAGGTGGGTCAGGTGGTACAGGCCGATGACCATGTCCTGGGTGGGCATGGTGACCGGCTTGCCGTCGGCCGGCTTGAGGATGTTGTTCGACGACAGCATCAGGATCCGCGCCTCGGCCTGGGCCTCGGCCGACAGCGGTACGTGCACCGCCATCTGGTCACCATCGAAGTCCGCGTTGAACGCGGTGCAGACGAGCGGGTGGATCTGGATCGCCTTGCCCTCGACCAGCTGCGGCTCGAAGGCCTGGATGCCCAGCCGGTGCAGGGTCGGCGCCCGGTTCAGCAGAACCGGGTGCTCGCCGATGACCTCCTCCAGCACGTCCCAGACGACCGGCCGCTGCCGCTCGACCATCCGCTTCGCGGACTTGATGTTCTGCGCGTGGTTCAGGTCGACCAGCCGCTTCATCACGAACGGCTTGAACAGCTCCAGCGCCATCTGCTTCGGCAGGCCGCACTGGTGCAGCTTGAGCTGCGGACCCACCACGATGACCGAACGACCCGAGTAGTCGACCCGCTTGCCGAGCAGGTTCTGCCGGAACCGGCCCTGCTTGCCCTTGAGCATGTCGGAGAGCGACTTCAGCGGACGGTTACCCGGACCGGTGACCGGCCGGCCGCGGCGGCCGTTGTCGAACAGCGCGTCGACGGCCTCCTGCAGCATCCGCTTCTCGTTGTTGACGATGATCTCGGGCGCGCCCAGGTCGATCAGCCGCTTGAGCCGGTTGTTCCGGTTGATCACACGGCGGTAGAGGTCGTTCAGGTCCGAGGTCGCGAACCGGCCACCGTCGAGCTGCACCATCGGGCGCAGGTCCGGCGGGATCACCGGGACGCAGTCCAGCACCATGCCGAGCGGCGAGTTACGGGTGTTGAGGAACGCCGCGACGACCTTGAGCCGCTTCAGCGCCCGGATCTTCCGCTGCCCCTTGCCGCTACGGATGGTCTCGCGGAGGTTCTCCGCCTCGGCGTCCAGGTCCATGTTCTGGACCAGCGCCTTGATCGCCTCGGCGCCCATGCCGCCGGTGAAGTACTCACCGAACCGGTCGCGCAGCTCGCGGTAGAGCAGCTCGTCGGTGACCAGCTGCTTCGGCTCCAGCTTGCGGAAGGTGTCGAGGACCTCGTCCAGACGGTCGATCTCGCGCTGGGCCCGGTCGCGGATCTGGCGCATCTCGCGCTCTCCGCCCTCCTTGACCTTGCGCCGGACGTCCGCCTTGGCACCCTCGGCCTCCAGCTCGGCCAGGTCGGCCTCGAGCTTGGCGGCCCGCTTCTCGATCTCGGAGTCGCGGCTGTTCTCGGCCTGCCGCTTCTCGGCGAGGATCTCGTTCTCGATGGTGGAGAGGTCACGGTGCCGCGCCTCGGTGTCCACCCCGGTCACCACGTACGACGCGAAGTAGATGATCTTCTCGAGATCCTTCGGCGCCAGGTCCAGCAGGTAGCCGAGCCGGCTCGGCACACCCTTGAAGTACCAGATGTGCGTCACGGAGGCGGCCAGCTCGATGTGTCCCATCCGCTCACGCCGTACCTTGGAGCGGGTCACCTCGACCCCGCAGCGCTCGCAGATGATGCCCTTGAACCGGACCCGCTTGTACTTACCGCAGTAGCACTCCCAGTCCCGCTGCGGACCGAAGATCTTCTCGCAGAAGAGCCCGTCCTTTTCCGGCTTCAGGGTGCGGTAGTTGATCGTCTCAGGCTTCTTGACCTCGCCGTGCGACCACTGACGGATGTCGTCGGCGGTGGCCAGGCCAATCCGCAACTCGTCGAAGAAGTTGACGTCGAGCACGTTTATGTATCCCTCGTGTCGTGTCGTAACTGTTGCTAGCCCTCTGGGTCAGGGTCCGGGCGGCTCAACCCGCGGAGGGATCAAGCCTGACCGCCCAGAGCGGGTTGAGCCGCCCGGACCCCCTACCTCACACCTCTTCGACCGAGCTCGGCTCGCGCCGGGACAGGTCGATGCCGAGTTCCTCCGCGGCCCGGAAGACCTCGTCGTCGGTCTCGCGCATCTCCAGGGCCACACCGTCGCTGGAGAGCACCTCAACGTTGAGGCACAGCGACTGCAGCTCCTTGAGCAGCACCTTGAAGGACTCCGGGATGCCCGGTTCCGGAATGTTCTCGCCCTTGACGATCGCCTCGTAGACCTTGACCCGGCCCAGGACGTCGTCGGACTTGATCGTCAGCAGCTCCTGCAGGGCGTACGCGGCGCCGTACGCCTGCATCGCCCAGCACTCCATCTCGCCGAACCGCTGGCCACCGAACTGCGCCTTACCACCCAGCGGCTGCTGCGTGATCATCGAGTACGGGCCGGTCGACCGAGCGTGGATCTTGTCGTCGACCAGGTGGTTCAGCTTCAGGATGTAGATGTAGCCGACCGCGATCGGGTCCGGCAGCGGTTCGCCGGAGCGACCGTCGAAGAGCTGCGCCTTCCCGCTCGCGCCGATCAGCTGCTTGCCGTCCCGGTTGGGCAGGGTCGACGAGAGCAGACCGGAGATCTCCTCCTCCTTGGCGCCGTCGAAGACCGGCGTCGCCACGTTGGTGTCCGGCTCCGACTCGTGCGCGTCGATCGACCGCAGCGCCCGCTTCCAGTCGGCGTCGTCACCGTCGATCTTCCAGCCGGTCTTGGCCACCCAGCCGAGGTGTGTCTCCAGCACCTGGCCGATGTTCATCCGGCTCGGCACACCGAGCGGGTTGAGCACGATGTCGACCGGGGTCCCGTCCTCCAGGAACGGCATGTCCTCGACCGGCAGGATCTTGGAGATGACACCCTTGTTGCCGTGCCGGCCGGCGAGCTTGTCGCCGTCCTGGATCTTCCGCTTCTGTGCCACGTAGACCCGGACCAGCTCGTTGACTCCCGGCGGCAGCTCGTCGCCGTCCTCCCGGGAGAAGGTCCGTACGCCGATGACCGTGCCGGTCTCGCCGTGCGGCACCTTCAGCGAGGTGTCCCGGACCTCACGCGCCTTCTCGCCGAAGATCGCGCGGAGCAGCCGCTCCTCCGGGGTCAGCTCGGTCTCGCCCTTGGGCGTGACCTTGCCGACCAGGATGTCCCCGGTCACCACCTCGGCACCGATCCGGATGATGCCGCGCTCGTCGAGGTCGGCGAGCATCTCCTCGCTGACGTTCGGGATGTCGCGGGTGATCTCCTCCGGACCGAGCTTGGTGTCCCGGGCGTCGACCTCGTGCTCCTCGATGTGGATCGAGGTGAGCGCGTCCTGCTGGACGAGGCGCTGCGACAGGATGATCGCGTCCTCGTAGTTGTGACCCTCCCAGGGCATGAAGGCGACGAGCAGGTTCCGCCCGAGCGCCATCTCACCCTCGTCGGTGCACGGCCCGTCGGCGATGACCTGGCCGGCCTCGACCCGGTCACCCTCGAACACGACCGGCTTCTGGTTGACGCAGGAGCCGGCGTTCGACCGACGGAACTTGTGCAGCAGGTACGTCCGCCGGTGGCCGTCGTCCTGGTGCACCGTCACGTAGTCGGCGCAGAGGTCCTCGACCACACCGCCGACCTCGGCGACGACCACGTCACCGGCGTCGACCGCGGCCCGGTACTCCATGCCGGTACCGACCAGCGGCGACTCCGCCTTGATCAGCGGCACCGCCTGACGCTGCATGTTCGCGCCCATCAGGGCCCGGTTGGCGTCGTCGTGCTCGAGGAACGGGATCATCGCGGTCGCGACCGAGACCATCTGCCGCGGCGAGACGTCCATGTAGTCGACCGCGGTCGGCGCGACGAAGTCGACCTCGCCACCCTTGCGGCGGACCAGGACCCGGTCCTCGGCGAACTCGCCGTCGCTCTTCAGCGGGGCGTTCGCCTGGGCCAGGACGAACCGGTCCTCCTCGTCCGCGGTCAGGTAGTCGATCTGGTCGGTGACCCGGCCGTCGACGACCTTCCGGTACGGCGTCTCGATGAACCCGAACGGGTTGACCCGTCCGAAGGTCGAGAGCGCGCCGATCAGACCGATGTTCGGGCCTTCGGGCGTCTCGATCGGGCACATCCGGCCGTAGTGCGACGGGTGCACGTCCCGGACCTCGAAGCCGGCCCGCTCCCGGGACAGACCACCCGGGCCGAGCGCGCTCAGCCGGCGCCGGTGGGTCAGGCCCGCCAGCGGGTTGGTCTGGTCCATGAACTGGGACAGCTGCGACGTACCGAAGAACTCCTTGATCGCCGCCACCACCGGGCGGATGTTGATCAGGGTCTGCGGCGTGATCGCCTCGACGTCCTGGGTGGTCATCCGCTCGCGGACGACCCGCTCCATCCGGGAGAGACCGACCCGGACCTGGTTCTGGATGAGTTCGCCCACGGTACGCAGGCGCCGGTTGCCGAAGTGGTCGATGTCGTCGGCCTCGTAGCCCTCCTCACCGGCGTGCAGCCGGCAGAGGTACTCCACGGTGGCGACGATGTCGTCCTCGGTCAGCGTGCCGGTGGTGATCGGCACGGAGACTTCGAGCTTCTTGTTGAACTTGTACCGACCGACCTTGGCGACGTCGTACCGCTTCGGGTTGAAGAAGAGGTTGTCGAGCAGGGTCTGGGCGTTCTCCCGCGTCGGCGGCTCACCCGGCCGCAGCTTGCGGTAGATGTCGAGCAGCGCCTCGTCCACCCCGGCGATGTGGTCCTTCTCCAGGGTGGTCATCATCAGCTCGGACCAGCCGAACCGCTCGCGGATCTGCTCGTTGCTCCAACCGATCGCCTTGAGCAGGACGGTGACCGCCTGCCGGCGCTTACGGTCGATACGGACACCGACGGTGTCGCGCTTGTCGATATCAAACTCCAGCCAGGCACCCCGGCTCGGGATGACCTTGACGCTGGACAGGTCGCGGTCGGAGGTCTTGTCCGGCTGCTTGTCGAAGTAGACGCCCGGGGACCGGACGAGCTGGCTGACCACGACGCGCTCGGTGCCGTTGATGATGAAGGTGCCCTTCGGCGTCATCATCGGGAAGTCACCCATGAACACCGTCTGGCTCTTGATCTCGCCGGTGGTGTTGTTGGTGAACTCCGCGGTCACGAAGAGCGGCGCGCAGTAGGTCAGGTCCTTCTCCTTGCACTCCTCGATCGAGGCCTTGACCTCGTCGAAGCGCGGCGCGGAGAACGACAGCGACATGGTGCCGGAGAAGTCCTCAATGGGACTGATCTCGTCGAGGATCTCAGCGAGACCCGATCGGGCGTGCGGGTCGTCGGCCGACCGGCCCTGCCAAGCCTCGTTGCCGACCAGCCAGTCGAAGGACTCGTTCTGGATGGCAAGGAGGTTGGGGACCTCGAGGTGTTCGGTGATCCTGCCGAAGGAGATTCGGCGGGGCGCGAAAGCGCTCGACGTACGACTGGTCTTCGCAGGGCGGGAAGCTGCCAAGATGCGTCCTTCCGAGGACCGGTGCTGCAGAACGGCTGTTACGCGTGCACTCCAATGGCCCCACTAGAAACACCCAAAATCGGGCATTCCGAGCAGGGGTCAAGTCGGAAGGCAGCGCAAACTAGCAGTGTAGCCGAGCGGCTAACCGCTGTCCAGCCCACCACGGCAGGGCGTCGGAAAACGTGTCGCCGGCCCTCGGTCGGCAGCGCTCAACACGCCTCACACGTCCCGTACGCATCCCGCTAGGCCACAAGACCGGCGGCTGATGGTGCTGCCGCCGTCTTACCCAGGTGTCGGCCGTCGCAAGCGCGGAAGGTCTTGCTGATGTCAGCGTGCCTGCCGGTTCGTGCCGCGTCAAGGCCTGATGCCCGGGTCGGGTAACGACTTTACCGGGGTCGCCGCGTCGCACCGGCCGTCCGTCGGCCGCCGGGTCAGCCCTCCGGCGGGCCAAAGCCCTGATCATCGACGGTCGCAGGCTGTCAGCAGACGGAGACGGGCGGCGATCCGGCGCCGGATCGCCGCCCGTCGGCGACACGCTGTGCGTCAACTCACGTCGACGCGATCGTCCACCCGGGTCCGGCCGACGGTGGCCCCGGCCGGCGGAGCCGGAACCGGGCCGTCGCCGGACCCGAACGGACGAGATGGTGCGAGTTACTTGAGGGTGACCTTCGCGCCCTCGGCCTCGAGCTTGGCCTTGGCCTTGTCGGCGGTCTCCTTGTTGGCCTTCTCCAGAACCGGCTTCGGCGCGGCCTCGACCAGGTCCTTGGCCTCCTTCAGGCCCAGGCCGGTCAGCTCACGCACGACCTTGATGACCTGGATCTTCTTGCCACCGTCGGCCTCGAGGATGACGTCGAACTCGTCCTTCTCCGGCTCGGCCTCGGCCGCGGCGGCAGCCGGGCCGGCGGCCGCGACGGCGACCGGCGCGGCGGCGGTGACGTCGAAGGTCTCCTCGAACTGCTTCACGAACTCGGAGAGCTCGATCAGCGTCATCTCCTTGAACGCGTCGAGCAGCTCGTCGGTGCTGAGCTTCGCCATGTCTGGCGTCCTTTCCTTACGTCTTACACGAATATGGGGTACGTCGGAACGGGCCGTCAGGCGGCCTGCTCCTCCTTCTCACGCTTCTCCTGCAGGGCAGCCGCCAGGCGGGCGGTCTGCGCCAGCGGCGCCTGGAACAGGGCAGCGGCCTTGCTCAGGCTGCCCTTCATCGCGCCGGCCATCTTGGCCAGCAGAACCTCACGGGACTCGAGGTCGGCGAGCTTGTTGACCTCGTCCGCGGAGATCGCCCGGCCCTCGAAGACACCGCCCTTGATGACGAGCTTCGGGTTGGCCTTCGCGAACTCCCGCAGGCCCTTCGCCGCCTCGACCACGTCACCGGAGACGAAGGTCAGCGCGGTAGGACCGGTGAACAGCTCGTCGAGTCCGGCAATGCCAGCGTCCGTCGCGGCACGCTTGGCCAGGGTGTTCTTCGCCACCGCGTAGGTGGTGTCCCGACCGAGCGAGCGGCGCAGCTGAGTCATCTGGGAGACCGTCAGACCGCGGTACTCGGTCAGCACGGTGGCTCCGGCGTTGCGGAAGTGCTCGGTGAGCTCAGCGACGGCGGTGGCCTTGTCGGCCCGAACCGGCTTGTCCGCCATGTCCCTCCTCTCTCGTTGCTTTCCAGGCTGATCACCGTCGAGGCCGCTCGACGCCGTACGGCGTGAACGGGCTCCGGGGTGTCGACAGCTCCGCCACAACAAGAAAGGCCCCGGCGCAGGGCGCACGGGGCGGGAAGGGCCACAGGATCATGGCCCGGCACGACACCGTTTCTCCCTGCGCGGGCCGCCCGTCGAACGGGACCTTCGACCGTGCCGAGGCACGGTGACCAGCGGTCTCTGGGTGGAAACCTCGGTCAAGACAGCTTGACCGAAAGTAAAGCCTACGGCATGCCGGGCGGGGCGGCCAAATCGCCCCCGGGAGCCGACTCCCGCCAGGGGCCTCACCCGGGTGCCGACTCCCGCCAGGGGCCGAATCGTCCCCGGCTCCGACTCTCCCCCGGGTGGTCGAACCCTGCCGCCCGGGTCACCCCGGCACGCCGGGTCACGCCTGTCGGCGCCGCAACCGGGCGTACCCGATGATCACCACGGCGGTCCAGACCAGCGCGTGCCCGGTCAGCAGTCCGACACTCGTCCCGGTCGGCCCCGCGGTGCTGGTCCGGGCGACCGCCAGCACCGGCGGCGCGAGCCACGGCACCACCGAGTCCCGCAGCCCGAAGACGAACGCGCCGACCACCCCGCCGACCAGGACCGCCAGCCCGGAGAGCGGGCTGGCCACCGCCGCCCGACTGGACAGCGCCCCCAGCCCGACCGCCGGCGGCAGGACGAGCAGATGTGCCCAGAGCCCGACCGCCAGCCCCGACCCGACGGAGGTTTCGGCGGCGCCGTCCGGAATCCGCACCCCGCCCACCAGCCAGGGCACCACCAGTGCGATCGCCACCACGGCCAGGGCGACTGCCCCGGCGGCGAGCAGACCACCGACCAGCTCCGCCCGCCGCCCGGCGGCCACCACCGCGAGCCGACGCTGGACGTCCGGTTCGGTGTCCAGCAGCAGCCGCGTCTGCCAGGCCAGGACCGGGAAGAGCACCACCGCGGAGACCCCGTACGCCTCGGCCGGCGGCGCGCCCGCCTCACCGTGCAGCACCACCAGCGCCAGGAGCCCCGCCAGCAACGGTGGCAACGCCCGGGCGGTCCGGACGAAACCGGTCAACCGGAGCATCACCAACGCGGTCATGACGTCTCCCCCCGGCCACCGTCCTGCTGCTGGATCAAGCCTGCCGCCGCCCCGGGCGCCGCCGACGGATCGGCCGCCACCCCGACACCCACCCCCGACGGCACCGACGGTGGCGGCACCCCGTCGTCCGGGCCGGGCGGTCGTACGCCGAGCACCCGGTGGCCGGCGGCGCGCAGGTCGGCGACGACCTGGGCGACCCGCGGGGCGGCCACCGCCACCTCGACCACGGAGATGTCGTCGGTACCGTCCGATCCGGCGGTCGGCGGGGACACCACCGACACGGTCCCGTCGGCGACCGTCCACCGCTCGGCGTCGGGCAGCCGGACCGTCTCGCCCCGGTGGTCACTCACCAGTACGGCGCCGCCGGTGTCGCGTACCTCGCGGATGAGTTCCGGGACCAGGTCGCGGGTCGCCGCGTCCAGCCCCTCCCAGGGCTCGTCCAGCACCAGCAGTTCCGGTGGGCGGAGCAGGGCCTGGGCGAGCCCGACCTTCTGGGCCGTCCCCTTCGACAGGGCGGAGAGCCGGACGTCCCGGTACGGGGTGAGCCCGAGCCGCGCCAGCCAGCCGTCCACGACCGGCCCCAGTGCCGGCCCGGGGATGCCCCGGACCCGCCCCATCCCGGTGAGGTACTGGCCGATGGTGTACGGCTGGTTGGCCGGAAACCGCTCCGGCACCCAGCCGATCGTGGCCGGCCGGTCCCGGACCGCTCCCCGGGTCGGGGTCAGCACCCCGGCGGCCATCTGGAGCAGCGTCGACTTGCCCACCCCGTTGCGTCCCAGCACGATCGCCACCCGGCCGGGGCCGAGTTCCGCCTCGACGTCTCGGAGCACCCAGGGTGCCCGCCAGCCGTACCGTAGCCAGACCCGGTCCAGACGCATACGGAGAAGACTGCCAGAAACCGGCAGAAAAACCGACGCGGGGCGCCGGGCGTCCGCCCGCCCGGCGCCCCGCGTCAACGGAACGACCTACTTCGGCGAGGCTCAGGCCTCGGCCGCCTCCCGGAGGTTCTTCACCACGTTCGGGTCGACCGGAACGCCCGGGCCCATGGTGGTGGTGAGGGTGACCTTGCGGAGGTACTTGCCCTTGGCCGCGGACGGCTTGGAGCGCAGCACCTCGTCGAGGACGGCGGCGTAGTTGTCCACCAGCTGCGCCTCCGAGAACGAGGCCTTGCCGATGATCAGGTGCAGGTTCGAGTGCTTGTCCACCCGGAAGGTGATCTTTCCACCCTTGATGTCCGTGACCGCCTTGGTGACGTCCATGGTCACCGTGCCGGTCTTCGGGTTCGGCATCAGGCCGCGCGGGCCCAGGATCCGCGCGATCCGGCCGATCTTGGCCATCTGGTCCGGCGTGGCGATCGCCGCGTCGAAGTCCAGCCACCCCTCCTGGATCCGGGCCACCAGCTCGTCGGTGCCGACCTCGTCCGCACCGGCGGCGGTCGCCTCCTCGGCCTTGGCGCCGGCGGCGAAGACGATCACGCGGGCCGTCTTACCCGTGCCGTGCGGCAGGTTGACGGTGCCCCGGACCATCTGGTCCGCCTTACGCGGGTCGACGCCGAGGCGCATCGCGACCTCGACCGTGGCGTCGAACTTGACCGAGGTGGTCTCCTTGGCCAGCCGGACCGCCTCGACCGGGGTGTAGAGCTTGTTCCGGTCGATGGCGTCGGCTGCCTTGCGGTAGCTCTTGCTGCGCTGCATTGGTGAACACTCCTGTGGTGTCTGGCGGGCCGCAACCACGCGGCCCTCCCACGATCAGCTTGGGTCGGGGGGGGGGTGGCTTATTCCTTGACCGTGATGCCCATCGACCGGGCGGTGCCGGCGATGATCTTCTCGGCCTGGTCGACGTCGTTGGCGTTGAGGTCCGCCATCTTCTTCTCGGCGATCTCCCGCAGCTGGGCTCGGGTCACCGAGCCGACCTTCGTGCTCTGCGGCACGCCGGAACCCTTCGGCACGCCGGCGGCCTTGAGCAGCAGCCGGGCGGCGGGCGGGGTCTTCAGCACGAAGGTGAAGGTCCGGTCCTCGTACACGCTGATCTCGGCCGGCACGATGTCACCGCGCTGCGACTCGGTCTGCGCGTTGTACGACTTGCAGAACTCCATGATGTTGACGCCGTGCTGACCCAGTGCCGGGCCGACCGGCGGCGCCGGGGTGGCCTGGCCCGCCGGGAGCTGAAGCGTGAACGTCTTGACGAGCTTCTTCTTCGGAGGCATGTCTCTTCCTGGGCTTGAAACTGGAAACGTGCACCTGACGGCACCCGGTGACGCGCACGGTCAAGCGCGCCTGCGGACGGGCGACGGTCAAGAGTAGCGCAGGAGGCGATCCGGCGGGTTGCCGAGGTCGCCTGCCGAGCTGTCGATCACCGGTCGGCCCCGTCGCCGGACGGACTCCGGCCCGCCCGACGCCGCCCGGCCGGTCCGACGCCACCCGACGGGCTCCGGCCCGTTCGACGCGACCGGTCCGGTACCCGGTGGGAGCCGGACCGGACCGTCGGCCGGCGGCGGATCGTCAGATCTTCGCGACCTGGTTGAAGTTGAGCTCGACCGGGGTCTCCCGACCGAAGATCGACACCAGGACCTTGAGCTTCTGCTGGTCCGGGTTGATCTCGCTGATCGTGGCCGGCAGCGACGCGAACGCACCGTCGGTGACCGTGACCGAGTCGCCGACCTCGAAGTCGAGGACCTTGATCTCCGGCTTGGCCTTCTTGGTCTCGGTCTCCACCGCCGGGGCGAGCCACTTCAGCACCTCGTCGAGGGAGAGCGGCGCCGGTCGGTCGGCCCGGTCGGTCGCGCCGACAAAACCGGTCACTCCCGGGGTGTTGCGGACACAGGAGTACGACTCGGGGGTCAGCTCCATCCGGACCAGGATGTAGCCGGGGAAGACCTTGGCCTGGACCTGCGACCGCTTGCCGTTCTTGACCTCGACCTCCTCCCGGGTCGGCACCTCGACCTGGTAGATGAACTCTTCCATGTCAAGGCTGGTGATCCGGGTTTCCAGGTTGGTCTTGACCTTGTTCTCGTAACCGGCGTACGAGTGGACCACGTACCAGTCGCCCGGCGCGTAGCGCAGCTTCTGCCGCAGCTCCGCGACCGGGTCGAAGTCCTCGTCCGGCTCGGTCATCCCGAACTCCGGCTCGTTGGCGGCCTCGACCGACTCTGCACCGCTCGCCGTCGCCACCGCGGACTGCTCGTCCGTGGTCTCGGCGGTCTCGTCGTACTCAGGCACGCTCGCTCACTTCCGTCACTAGCAGGTGGGGCAGGTGGTCAGCTGGAGCCGCCGAAGACCCACAGCACGCCCTTCGCGAAGGCGAAGTCCAGCCCGGCCACGATCGTCAGCACCACGGCGACGAACACAACCACCACGGCGGTGTAGGTAAGCAGCTCCTTACGGGTCGGCCAGATGACCTTACGCAGTTCTGCCACTACCTCGCGGAAGAACCGGGCAAGCCGGCCGAAGATTCCGACCCGCCCGTCGGTCCTGGTCTTGCGGCTGTCCGCCGAGTCGGTCCTGGTCCGCTCCCGGGTGGCGGTGCCACCGCGCGAGACCGGCTCCTCCGCCTCGTCGTCGGCGTCATCGTCGACGACGTCATCGATCGCCTCGTTCTCGAGACGGTCGTTGTCGTCCTCGTCGCGCCGATTCTTCTCGGCCACTTCGCCCTCCGTCGCCGGGTGGTGGGTACACGCGTCGGTGAACGCGTGCTGCGCTGGTCACGCCGGCCCCGGAGTCTCCGCCGCAGGCGCTGACCGCCCTCGACCGAACCCCCGGACGACCGTCCCCCGGAACGGCCCGCGGCCGGCGGAGGCGGAGGAACGGACCTCGGCGGACACTCCGCTCGGTCAGCCCCGCCGACACCACCAACACGGGCCGGTCGCCAGTGGTGGTGGCGACGCCGATCCCGGGATCGGTCAGGCCGTAGGCGCAGGGGTGACAGGACTTGAACCTGCAGCCTGCGGTTTTGGAGACCGCTGCTCTGCCAATTGAGCTACACCCCTGTGGGGGCAGGTGAACCCTGACCAGGCTGGCACGCCAACAGTGCTGCACGTTACCCGAGCATGCACGCCTGAACAGGGGGCACTTTGCCCCACGGCGGACCAGTGTACGGGTAGAGGCACGAGTTTCCCAACCGGTCCTCCGTACCTGCCCCGTGACCGGCCCGCCGACCGCCGTCCGGCAACCTCAGGCCGGGGTACGGATCACGGCCCGGGCCTGGGCGAGAACCTTCTCTCCCTGGCAGGTCGCGGTCAGGTCGAGCCGGGTCAGCCCGTCCTCGGTCACCTCGCGGACCACCGCGCTCACCTCGATCTCGGTGCCCTCGTCGTCGTCCGGGACGACCACCGGCCGGGTGAACCGGACGTTGTACTCGACCACCGCGTCCGGGGCGCCGGCCCAGTCGGTCACCGCCCGACCGACCAGCGCCATGGTGAACATGCCGTGCGCGATGACTCCGGGAAGCCCGACCTTGGTGGCGAACCGGTCGCTCCAGTGGATCGGATTGAAGTCGCCCGAGGCCCCCGCGTAGCGGATCAGGTCGGCCCGGGTGATCCGGAAGGTCCGGGTGGTCAGTTCCATGTCAGGCCTCTCCGCGTACGACGAGCTTCGACCAGACGGTGACCACCGGCTCCCCGGCGGGCGTGCTGACCTCGGTCCGGGTGGTCAGGAAACCGTGCCCACCCCGGGCGGTGATCTCCTCGACCGTGTTGACACAGACCAGCTCGTCGCCGGCGACCACCGGCCGGGCGTACTGGAACCGCTGGTCACCGTGGACCACCCGGCTGTAGTCGATGCCGAGCTCCGGGTCGTCGACGATCTGGCGGCTGGCCGACATGGTGAGCGCGATCGGGAAGGTCGGCGGCGCGACGACGTCGGCGTGGCCGAGGGCCCGCGCGGCGTCCGGGTCGTGGTAGGCCGGGTCCGTGGCGCCGATCGCGGTGGCGAACTCTCGGATCTTTTCGCGCCCCACCTGATAGGGGGCGGTCGGCGGGTAGGTACGGCCGACGAAGGACGGGTCCAGGGACATGCCGCCGAACCTACACGGCCGGTTCGGCACGGCCGGTGAGCCCGGGACGGGCCGGCCCGGAGTGTGGTCCCGGACCGGTCAGCTCCCGACCGTCGGCCGGCCCGGACGCCGGCCTCCCCGCCCGGAAACGACATCGCCGCCCCGACGACGGCGAGCGGGCCTGGGGCACGCTCGCCGGGTCGGGACGGCGATCAGAGAAACCGGGAGGCCGACCGGGGTCGGCCCGGTGTCAGCGGGTCTCGCGGTGCAGGGTGTGCTTGCCGTCCCGGGGGCAGAACTTCTTCAGCTCGATGCGGTCCGGGTCGTTACGGCGGTTCTTACGCGTGATGTAGTTGCGCTCCTTGCACTCCACGCACGCCAAAGTGATCTTGGGACGGACATCGGTCGCCTTGGCCACGGCGGGGCGCCTTCCTCGATAACGGACTCAACTACGACGTACCAGCGTAGACGCCTGCCACGCGGACACGCAAAGTGGGCGCCGGCGGCGCCCCTTTTTGTTTCGGTTCCGGACTTTTCCGGCTACCGAAAAGTAGCGGTGGCCGGACTTGAACCGGCGACACAGCGATTATGAGCCGCTTGCTCTGCCATCTGAGCTACACCGCCGTGGACGGGTCCAGCTGAACCCTCTGAGCCCCCTTACGGAATCGAACCGTAGACCTTCTCCTTACCATGGAGACGCTCTGCCGACTGAGCTAAGGGGGCGCGCACGCGATCTTTCCGGTGGCGCGCAGAGGTAAGAGTACACGGCATGCGCCGAGAGGTGAAATCAGATCCCCCCACCCCGGGACGGGGCGTCGGCGACGGCGCCCGGACGCTCAGGGAACGGCCCGCAGCCGGCGTACGTCGCCGATGGCCGGAGGCGGCTCGGCCTCCGTCTGGGCGGCGTACCAGGCCTCCAGACGCTCGTACGGCAGCGGGCGGCTGAACAGGAAGCCCTGGCCGATCCGGCAGCCGATGTCCTGCAGCAGTTCCAGGGTGAGCTCGCTCTCCACCCCCTCGGCGACCACGGCGAGACCGAACTGCTGGGACAGCGTCACGATCGCGTTGACGATCGCCAGGTCCACCGGGTCGGTCGCCATCCCCTGCACGAACGACCGGTCGACCTTGACCTCGTTGATCGGCAGCCGACGCAGGTACGACAGCGACGAGTGGCCGCTGCCGAAGTCGTCGACGGAGAGTCGTACCCCGATGTCGCGCAACCGGCGCAGGCCCGGCACGGCCCGCTCGGTGCCGTCCAGCACCCCTGCCTCGTTGATCTCCAGGGTCAGCAGGTCGGGGGCGACGTCGTACTCGGTGAGCAGCTCCTGCACCCGGGCCGGGAACTGCAGGTCGGACAGCGTACGCGCGGAGAGGTTGACGGCGACCGGAAGCGGCTCTCCCCCGGCGGTCCAGTCCCGGCTGCGCCGCAGCGCCTCGCTAATCACCAGCTCGGTCAGATGCCCGAGCTGACCGGTGTGCTCGGCCACCGCGACGAAGTCCTCCGGGGCGACCGCACCGTGCCCCGGATGCTCCCACCGGGCCAGGCACTCCACGCCGAGCAGCCGTCGGTCGGTGAGCGAGACCTTCGGCTGGTAGTAGACCTCCACCTCGGCGTTCTCCAACGCGCGGCGCAGGTCGCCGGCGAGGCCGAGCCGGCGTGACGAACGCGACTCCAGCCCGGGGCTGAACAGCTGGACCCCGTCCGGTGACGACTTTGCCCTGGTCACCGCGAGGTCGGCCCGCTGGAGCAGGGTCGCCGGATCGTTACCGTGGTCGGGGTGGACCGCGACCCCGACCACCGTGTCGACGTCCAGGACCAGCGCGTCGAAGACCATCTGGTCCCGGATCTGCCCCCGCAACTCGCCAGCGAGCGCGACCGCTGCGTCGACGCTCTCCAGCCGGAGCGTCACCACGAACTCGTCACTGCCGACCCGGCCGACCAGGGCGCCCGGCGGTGCGGCGGCGCGCAGCCGGGCGGCGACCTCGATGAGCACCTTGTTACCCGCGGCGTGTCCCACCGACTCGTTGACCTGGCGGAGCCCCGCCACGTCGAAGAGCAGTACCGCCACGACCTCGTCCGGCGCCCGGACCCGGACCGCCTCCTCGAGGGCACTGGTCAGGCGACGCCGGTTGGGCAGATTGGTCAACCCGTCGTGGTACGCGTCGTAGCGCAGCCGGTCAACCAGCCGCGAGTTCTCCAACGCCACGGCGGTGTGCGCCGCGATGGTCTCGAGAACCTGGACGTCGGCCGGGGTGAAGTGGCCGACCGGTCGGCCACCGATCCGGTTGACCACCTCCAGTGTTCCGATCACCACCTGACCGGAGCGCAGTGGCGTCACGATGACCTCCTTGACACCTGCATCGCGCAACGCCTCGCGCATCCGCTGGTCCCCACCGAGATTCCTGCCCACAGTGACCGTCCGACCCTGTTCGCGGGCGGTTTCCCGGATCATCACCGGTGTCCGCGAAAGATCGAGCAGCCCCGGATCCTCGACCCGGGCGGTGAGCAGCACCTCCGGGTGTCGGCCCTGGGCCGGTACCCACAGGGTGGCGTACTCGGCGTGCATGATCGTCCGGACCCGACCCAGCAATGCGTCGGCCAGCGCGTCGTCCTGGCTGCTCGCGCTCATCGCCTTGGTCAGTTCGTAGACGTCGGTGAGCGCGCGGTGCTGCCGGAAGAACTGGCCGTACGACCGGTAGAGCAGGACTCCCCCGCCGAACAGGGCGAGCAGCGGCAGTACCGACCACGGGTTCGCCCGCACACAGATCACTATCACCAGGCCGACGGCGACGTTGATCCCGACGGTGACCAGGCCGGGCCCGGAGGTACGTACCACCTCCCAGCCGGCCTGCGCGCCGTGCATCAGGGCGAAGACGGCGGCAACGGCGGCAAGGGTGGCCAACGAGTGGCTGCCGACGGCAGCAGCCAGGATCGCCCAGGTGCCCGGTCCGAAGCCCCGCATCTCGGGCAGGGCCAGTAGCACGATGCCGGCCATCGAGACGGCCGCCGCTCGCCGCACCACGTTGAACCAGAACTTCGTCGCCACGGTTCGACGGCGCAGGTAGGCGATCAGCGCACTCAGCGTAAAGATCACCGCCACCGTCAACGGTGGCACCAGGACGAACGCGAAAAGCAGGCAGATCTCGGTGATCGTGATGATCGCCACCTGGCGCTGCACGACGACATGCAGGACCGGCCACTCGGCCAGTAGGACAAGGCCCAGCAGTCCGATCGCAAGAGGCCAGTTCCGGAACGGCTGGTCCTCCGACATTCCGAGCACGACCGCCAGTACGACCGCCACCATCGCGAGCGGTCCGGTGATCAACCAGGCACGTTCAGCTGAGCTCCGGGTCGGTGTCGGGCGGTCAGGCATGTCTCTCCTGGTGTTCGGAGCCCTCCCGGCGTGGTTGGCCGCCTAAACCCAACCCCATTCGGTGGCAAGGACAGCGTGAGTGCGAGCTGGCGAGTCGGCTGTCGTCGAGTCGACGGAATCTGCGACCGAACGCTGGCCAAGGTCCGTGAATCCGCCCGCGCTGGCGGCGTAGCTGCCAATGGCGAGCACCGCGAGCAGCAGGAGCGAGCCCACAAGCCGGCCCAGCCTCCATGCAGGCATTGGTTGCTCCCGTCGAGGTGAGGTGGAGGAAGTAGATATTCCATGCTGGTGCCACAGTCGGCAGTCACCGCAAAGGCGTCACCCACCCGAGGAACCATGCATCCGGGGAAGTCCAACCGTTCGGTAGGGGTAACGTCGCCTCTTGGCCGCAACCATCTCAGCGGCAGAAGGCCGACATGATTCACTCGGCGCTCAATGCGACTCACCGCCCGTAGATGGTTCGGCCCTAGCAAAAGCCCACCGAGAAGGTATTCCGTTCAAACAGCGCCTACCAGCTAAGTCGGGTATTGCGGGCAGAACACCATCAGGCAGGCATCACACTGTCCAACCAATAGTCAGATATGCCGGAACGTACTGTCCACTGCAGAGCGCGAGCGGCGCCCGGCCACACCCCGGGCCACCGTCCGGCTGCTCGGTGTCACCCACAGGATTGAACCGGCGTCGCAGGGCGACTCGGGAAATTCGCCTTGCCGGGTGGGTCGCACCGTGCAAGGATCTTATGGCCACAGTCGTCGCGTTTAGGAGTCCGCCGATGCTCTTGTGAAGCGTTCCCCGTGTCCCGTGCCGCGTCCCCGGACGACGGCCATGACCGCCAACGCTTCGGAGTGTCCGGATGCCCACCCAACTCAGCCTCCACGCCGTCACCAGGTCGTACGGCGAACGCGTCGTCCTCGACACGGTCAGCTGCGCCATCGCCCCGGGCGAGTGCAGTGGGATCGTCGGCGAGAACGGTTCCGGCAAGTCCACCCTGCTGCGGCTGCTCGCCGGTCAGGAGAAACCCGACGAGGGACAGGTGACCGTCGTCGCCGACGGCGGCCTGGGACACCTCGAACAGGAGACACCACTGCCGGCGTACCTGAGCGTTCGCCAGGTCATCGACGACGCGCTTGCCGAACTGCGCAGCATCGAGACCCGGCTGCGGACGCTGGAACCTCAACTCGCCGACGGCGACGAGCGCGACCTCGCCGAGTACGGCAACCTGCTGACCGTCTTCGAGCTACGCGGCGGGTACGACGCCGACGCCCGCGTCGAGCAGGCGATGCACGGCCTCGGGTTGGCCACCGTCGACCAGGACCGGCAGCTCGGCACCCTCTCCGGCGGCGAGCAGGCACGACTGCACCTGGCGGCGGTGCTGGCCGCCAATCCGGAGGTGCTGCTGCTCGACGAGCCGACCAACCACCTCGACGACGCGGCACTGACCTGGCTCGCCGACCACCTGCGCGGTCGTTCCGGGACCACAGTCGTCGTCTCGCACGACCGTGTCCTCCTCGAACAGGTCGCCGACACACTGATCGAGGTGGACGGTGACCGCCGCACCCTGGTTCGCTACGGCGGCGGGTACGCCGGCTATCTGGCCGGGAAGGCGGCGGCGCGGCGCCGCTGGGCCGAGGCCCACCTGCACTGGCGGACCGAGGTCGACCGGCTGCGGGAGATCGCCGCGACCACCGCCCGCGCGGTCGCGCCGGGTCGGCTGATGAAGGACCGCAACAAGATGGCGTACGACCGACACGGCGGCCGCGTGCAACAGTCGGTGGCGAGCCGGGTCCGCAACGCCGAACAGCGGTTACGGCGGCTGATCGCGCACCCGGTGCCGCCGCCCCCGGAGCCTCTCCGGTTCACCCTGGGGGTGTGTCCCGGGCCGACGCCGCCCGCCGACGCAACACCACCAACCGATCGGGCACCGCTGCTGGAGGCGGTGGCGGTGACCGTCCGGGACCGCCTCCACGACGTCCACCTGACGGTACGGGCCGGTGACCGGCTGCTGCTCACCGGACCGAACGGGGCGGGGAAGAGCACCCTGCTCGCCGCGCTGGCCGGCACCCTGCGACCCGACTCCGGACGGGTGGTCCGCCGAGGTCGGATCGGTCACCTGCCGCAGGAGGTGACTGTCGACGACCCTCGGGAGACCCTGCTCGGCGCCTTCGGGCGCGGGCTGCCCGGAACCGCCGACGAGCACCTCGCCCGACTGCTGGCCCTGGGACTGTTCGACCAGGACCGGATCACCGTCCCGGTGGGCCGGCTCTCCACCGGTCAACGTCAGCGGCTGGCGCTGGCCCGGCTGCTCAGCGTGCCGGTCGACGTACTGCTGTTGGACGAGCCCACCAACCACCTGTCGCCCGGGCTGGTCGAGGAGTTGGAGACGGCCCTGGACGACTACCCCGGGGCGCTGGTGGTGGTCAGCCACGACCGGCGGTTCCGGCAACGCTGGCGTGGCGCACACCACACCATCTCCGGCGGCCGGCTCGGCCCCGCCCGATCAGTGGAAGGAAACGGCGATGAGTGAACACACTGGACCCTCGGTCCGGGAGATTCCGGTCTCCGGAGCCGGTGAAGGGCCGTACGGGATCACGACCGGCCCCGACGGCGCGCTCTGGGTCACCCTGGTGCACGCCGACACGATCGTCCGGCTGACCCTGGACGGCCGTACCGAGCGCTACCCGGTCGACGGTGCCGCCGGGCCGTCCGTGATCACGGTGGGGCCGGACGGGGCGCTGTGGTTCACCCGGATCCGGGACCACCGGATCGGACGGATCTCGCCGACCGGCGAGGTGGCGTCGTACCCGCTGCCGACGCCGGAGTCCGGGCCGTACGGGATCACGGCCGGCCCCGACGGTGCGCTCTGGTTCACCGAGATGAACACCGACCGGATCGGTCGGATCAGCGTCGCCGGCGAGGTCACCGAGTATCCGCTGCCGACCAGGCAGGGCATGCCCGCGATGATCAGCGCCGGACCGGACGGCGCGCTCTGGTTCACCCTCAACCAGGCGAACGCGATCGGCCGACTCGACCTCGACGGTACGACCGCCGTCCATCCGCTGCCGACGCCGGCAGCCGCACCGGTCGGCATCACCGCCGGCTCCGACGGCGCACTCTGGTTCGTCGAGATCGGGGCGGGGCAGCTCGGCCGGATCACCCCGGACGGACAGATCCAGGAATTCCCGCTGCCGGACCGGGACGCCCGTCCGCACGCCATCGTGGCCGACCCGGCCGGCGGCTGCTGGTTCACCGAGTGGGGCGGCAACCGGGTCGGCCGGATCACCGCCGACGGCAAGATCCGGGCGTACGAGCTGCCGACTCCCGGATCCGAGCCGCACGGCATCACCATCGGCCCGGACGGCGTGCCCTGGGTCGCGCTGGAGATCGGCCGTGTCATTCGGATGGTGCCGTGACGGACACCCGCTCGGCGATGTCTCCGGCCCGCGGACCCGTACGACAGCTCGCCGCTGGTCGTCTGATCGTCGGTATGTCGGTATGTCGGTTCACGGTGAACGTCGACAGATCAGGGCGGGCACGGGACGATTTCCCCGTGCCCGCCCGTACCGGTCGGGATCACACCCCGCCACTGCTGCCGATCATGATGCCCCAGTAGGCCATGATGTCGTAGATGTTCACGTGGAAGGCCTGCGTGTAGCACTGCCGGTTCTGCACACCCTGGCAGGCCCCGGTGGTGCTCGGAGTGCCAGCGGTGATGACCCCTCGGCCGTAGATCGCGGTGCCGCCGTTGGCCGCCACCGCCTGGGCGACCGGACCGCCGCTGTCACCCTGACCGATCGACGCCACACCGTCGGTGTTCACCGTGTAGAAGCCCGGCCCGACCGTTCCGACGCCGTTCAGGTTGATGTAGACGTTCACCGCCCCGACCCCCACCACCGACGCCCCGGAGTGCGAGCCGGAGGCGAAGACCCAGGAGTTCAGCGCCGGGTTTCCGGCGCCGTAGATCGGCACTCCGGTGTTGGACTGGTAGTCGCCCACGTACATGTTCAGGTCGTAGTAGCTGCCGCTGATCAGCATGCTGTCGAGCGGCGCGTGCCCCCGGCCGGAGGTGCCGACCCTCCAGCCACCTGGAGTGTCCCACTCGGCGAACGTCCCGCAGTGGTTGGAGGTCACCATGACGTTCTGGTTGGTGGTCGTCCTGGCCGCGAAGGCGGTGCTGCACCGGTAGACCCGTCCGGTGCCGGCCGGCCGCTCGATCGCGTTGCCGCTCCAGTACGGCACCTCGTCGGCCCACCGGTTCACCGCCGGCTCCGGGCGGGAGGTGGTGGTGAAGGTCAACGGGATCTCGCTGGCGATCGCGGACGACGTGGCCAACCCGGCCGAGGCGGCGCGGTCCAGTGCCACGGTCAACCCGGTGAAGTCGGTACGCGGCGCGACCGAGGCCACGGTGGCCTGGTTCTGCTCGGCAATCCGCCGCGCCTCACGGTCCAGTTCGGCCAGTGAGTACGGCACGGAGACGGTGGCCAGCCGGACGCCCTTGGCCATCATCGCTCCGGTGGTGAGCGACGCCGGCACGTCGCCCTTCCAGTAGAGGATCACCTGCCGGGCGGGGATGTCGACCGCGACACCGGCGAAGCCCGGGAGGCGCTGCTTCGCGACCTGCTCCTGAATCCGATCGGACAGCGCCACGAGCGGTGCCTGCGCCCGCTCCACGTCGGTGGCACCCACGCTGCCGGCCGAAACGAGTTGTCTCGGGGTGTCCGGCTTCCCGACCGGAGCGGCCCCGGCAGGCGTACCGGCCGCCAGGCCGAGTGCGCCGATCGCGAGGAAAACCAGCAGTCGACGCGAGGGCCCAGGGCTGCGATGCCAAGTCATGTCAGACCTCGTCCTTTCCACGGAGCGGCTGGAACTGCCGGCCCGCCACGCGGGACGGCGGCACCATGGTCACATGCGCCAATGGACGCGGACTGGTCGGTGACTGGACCGACGTGCCGCCCCGACCCGGCCGCCGCGCGGACCGGGACGCATCATCGCCCGGCGCAGGCCCGTCAACTCCGGTCCCGGCTCCACCCCGAGCTCCCGGGCGAGCCGCTGCGCGATCCGTCGGTAGACGGCCAGCCCTTCGGCCCGCTGTCCGATCGCCCAGTGCAACCGGATCAGCCACGCGTGGATCCCCTCGTGCAGGGGGGCCGCCGCGGCCGCCCGGGCCACCGCGGCCAGTACCTCGTCCGCGGCGCCCAGCCCCAGCGCGGCCTCGGCGTGCCAGCACACCGCCGTCAAGCGCTCGTTGGCCGTCGCGGTGAGCAGCGGATGGTTGGCGAGGGCGGGAATGTCCGCGAGCAGGGGTGATTGCCAGGTCCGCATCGCCTCGTCGAGCAGGAGGACGACCCGCTGGTGGTCACCCTGACGGCGGGCCGTCCGGGCAGCGTCCACCATGGTCCGGAACCGGCGCAGGTCCACGCAGGCCGGGTCGACCCGGAGCGCGTAGCCGTCGCCCACCCGTACCAGCAGGTCACTCGGCATTCGTGGTGGGCGTTCCGGTTCCAGGGCACGCCGTAGCCGCTTCACGTACGTCTGAATGATGTTGGTTGCCTCACGTGGTGGTTCGTCCGTCCAGAGTGCCTCCACGAGTTCTCGATGAATCACCGGCTGTCCGGCGGAGAGTGCCAGCACCGCGAAGAGGGCGCGTTGTCCCGCCGGACCGAGAGGTATTTCCTCGGAACCCCGCCACGCCGCCGTCCGCCCGAACAACTGGACCACCAACCGCCTCGCCGCCGCACCATCCTTCGCATACGACCGATCCGTCGCCACCGGCGACACGCCAAAGGCATCCACGTCAGTCATCGATGAGCTCTCCCCCGTGCATCGACGCGCCTGAGTCGGAAAGTCTCGCACGAGGAGACGCTGTCTACCCGTTTTCGTCGTCTAGGCTCGTCGGGACGTACCGTGGGGAAGCCGTAGCAGCAGAAGAGGGTTCGAGCGGAATGAAGCTTGACCAGCGGAGCCGTCGACGTACCCGGATCCTGCTGATCTCCGTCGCGGCGCTGGTCGCGGCGACGTTGACCGGCTGGTACCTGGTGGCATCCCGGGCCGGCGGGCCGGCCGGCGAGCAGACCGTCACCAGCGCCGGGGTACGCATCTCCGTGCCGGCGGGGTGGGACCGCAACGCCACCGAATGCGGCACACCGGTGCGGGACACCTACCTCGTCGACGTCACCGACGTCGCGGCCTGCGCGTTGACGCCCGCGCCCCGGGTCGACTACGCCGAGATCCGACGGGCCACGAACCTCGCGCTCGACCCGGTTGCGGCGGTCGCGACGACTGACGGCACGGCGGCCGGCCATCCGGTACGGCGCGGCGCGGACGTACTGCCGGACGGCCGGGCCCGGCGGGTGGTGCTGATCCCCGACCGTCAGGTTGTCGTCGTCGCGGTCGCGGACGATCCGGCGACCGCCGACGCGATCGCCGACTCGGTACGGCTCGACTGACGTCCGGGACGGCCGGGGATGAGGTTCAGTCGCCCGGATGTCGGATCGGGGCTCCCGCCGGTCGTCTACGAAATGACGACCGCCGCCCGGTCGGCGGTGCACGGTGACGAGGTCGACCGGTACGCGCCGCTGACCGGCAACCGAGAGGACCGGACGATGAAGTACGTGCTGATGTTCGTCGACACCGAGCAGTTCGCCGCCGACCTGCGGGCCATGGACGGTGCGGAGCAGGAACGCGCCTACCTGCGGGTGCAGCAGTGGTTCGCCGACCACAGCGACAAGATCACCCACCACACCCATCTGCTGCCGGCGCACACCGCGACGACCGTACGCCTGGCCGGCGGCGAACCCCTGGTCTCCGACGGCCCGTTCGTCGAGGGCAAGGAGGTGGTCAGCGGTTACGTGGAGATCGACGTCGCGGATCTGGACGAGGCGCTGGCCATGGTCCGGGCCTGGCCCGCCTGCCCGGTCGTCGAGATCCGGCCGATCGCTGGATGACCGTCGTGCCGCACGACGAGCTGGCCCGGGTGGTACGTGACCACGCGGGCCGGCTCGCGGCGTCCCTGGTGCACCTCACCGGTGACTTCGGCGCCGCCGAGGACCTGGTGCAGGACGCGGTGGAAGCGGCGCTACGGCACTGGCCGGTGGACGGGATCCCGGACCGGCCGGACGCCTGGCTCCACACCGTCGCCCGACGCCGTGGGCTGGACGTACTGCGCCGGGATGCCCGGCACCGCGGCAAACTCGCCCTCCTGGGTCGGCCCGCCCAGCCCGACCCGGGCGACCTGCTCCGACTGATCTTCACCTGCTGCCATCCGGCGTTGCCGCGTACCGCCCAGGTGGCGCTCACCCTCCGGGTGGTGTGCGGGCTGACCACGGCCCAGATCGCGAAGGCGTTCCTGATCCCGGAAAGCACCGTCGGTCAGCGGATCACCCGCGCAAAACGAAAGATCAGCGAAGCGGGTATCCCGTACCGGGTCCCCGGTCCGGACGAGCTCGGTGAGCGGCTCGCCGTGGTGCTGGCCGTGGTCTACCTTCTCTTCAACGAGGCCTACCTGCCGAGCAGCGCCGAGCCGGCGCGGGGTCGGGACCTGGCCGACGACGCCGAGTTCCTGGCCACGACGCTGCACAACCTCATGCCCGGCGAGCCGGAGGTGACCGGGCTGCTCGCCCTGATCCGGCTACACCGGGCCCGGGCAGCGGCCCGGTTCGACGTACACGGTCGTCTCGTCCGGCTGGCCGACCAGGACCGGACGCGCTGGGACCACCAGGCGATCACCGAGGCGACCCGGCTCATCAGCGCCGCCGCCGCGCGACGGCGCCCCGGCCCATACCAGCTCCAGGCGGCGATCGTGGCCTGTCACGCCGAGGCATCCCGGTGGGAGGAGACCGACTGGGCGCAGATCCGGGTGCTCTACGACATGCTGCTGCACCTCGCCCCGTCACCGGTCACCCGGCTGCACCGCGCGATCGCCAACCGGTACGTCGCCGGCCCGGCCGCCGCGCTCGCCGAGGTCGACGCGCTGCCCGGAACACTGGACAGCTACCACCTGTTCCACGCCACCCGGGCCGAACTCCTGCGTGACCTGGATCGGCTCGACGAGGCACGGGCGGCTGACGAGGCGGCACTGGCGCTGACCGCCAACCCCGCCGAACAGTCCCTGCTCCGTCAGCGACTCAGCTGGGCCTGATCACCGGGGGCCGGGCGGGCGAGCCGGTTGACCGTCCCGGCCCGCGGGTTCACAGTCAGCGCATCGGCCGGAACGCGGCCCGGACCTCGGCGGAGAAGAGCGCCGGCTCCTCCCAGGCGGGGAAGTGGCCGCCGCGGTCGACCTCGTTGAAGTAGGCGAGGCCGGGGTAGACCATCTCGGCCCAGCTGCGCGGGGCAGCCCAGATCTCGCCCGGGAACGTCGTGAAGCCGACCGGCACCGAGACCGGCGGAGGAGCCTGGCCGGACGCCCTGGCTTTGGCCACGAACCGTCCAAATTCCCAGTACCACCGGGCGGCCGAGGCGCCGGTGCCGGTCAGCCAGTACAGCGTGATGTTGTCGACGATGCTGTCCCGGGTGAGGCTGCCCGCCGGCTCGCCGTCGACAAAGGCGCGGGAGATCTTGTAGTAGCTGTCCGTGTCGTGGTCGAGCATCCAGGCCGCCAGCCCGACGGGTGAATCGAGCAGCGAGTAGCCGATCGTCTGCGGTCGGGTGGACTGCTCCAGGAAGTAACCGAAGCCGTCCGTCGTGAACGTCTCGAGCGCCTTGCGCGCCGTGCGTTCCGGCTCGGACTCCACCGGCAGTTGGTCCTTGATAGCAATGGCACCGGAGAGCAGGTTGACATGGATGCCGAGCAGCCCTTCGGGCGCCTGGCGGCCCATCGCGTCCGTGACGTTGGCGCCCACGTCGCCGCCCTGGGCGACGTAGCGCGGGTAGCCGAGGCGGTTCATCAGCTCCGCCCACGCGTGGGCGATGCGGCCGGACTCCCAGCCGAGCTCGGTCGGCTCACCCGAGAAGCCGTAGCCCGGCAGGGACGGCAGCACCAGGTGGAACGCGTCGTCGGAGGTGCCGCCGTGCGCGGTCGGGTCGGTGAGTGGGCCGATGACCCCGAGCAGCTCGACGACCGAGCCCGGCCAACCGTGCGTCATGATCAGCGGCAGGGCGTTGTCGTGCCGCGACCGCACGTGGATGAAGTGGATCTCGACGCCGTCGATGGTGGTCGTGTACTGCGGCAGGGCGTTCAGCCTCGCCTCGCACGCGCGCCAGTCGTACTCGGTAGTCCAGTAGCGGGCCAGTTCCTGGACCGTCGCCAGCTGAACCCCCTGCGACCGGTCGGTGACCAGCTCCCGACTGGGCCAGCGGGTGGCCGCGATCCGGCGGCGCAGATCAGCAATCGCTTCTTCCGGGATGTCGAGCCGGAAGGAACGGACTTTCCTGTCGTTGGACATGTTCTCCACCCGCCGGATCAAATCGACCGGCGCGCCGGGGCGCCGGCAGGGCTCACATGCGTCCATCGTCGCACCGGTCCGGCAACCGGCGGACCAAAACGGCCGTCTCAGGGCCGATAACCCCGGTGCGGCTGTACGCCGGCTCGGGGAGCGGCCCAGGTGTGTGGGCCCGGAAGAACCGACCGATCGTCGTGCCGGGGGTGCCGTCCGGTTCCACTGTCCGGCGCAATCCGCAAGGTCGAGAAACCCAATCTCCACGCTGGCGGTGCGGGCTCGATTCCCGCGAGAGGCGATCTGATGGAGAAAGGGTGATTGGCCTTGTGGCGGAAGCTGTCCAGCCAACGGACGGCACATATCCAAGACCTGCACGGCGGCACCACCGTTCACACACAACTGGTTCGTACGATCACCCCCGTGACCATCGACGCCAGCGTGCCCCGCCGTCGACAGCAGCTCACCTGGATGCCAATTCCGATCGCCGTGCTCAACGCCGGGCTGCTGCTCAACGCCGCCGTGACGGTCTGGGACCTGCTCCACATCAAGGAACTGCTCAACTACGGCGACAGCCAGAACGGGGCGATCGCCTTCCTGCTGGAGGCGGCCTTCGCCTACCTGCGGCTGGGCGTGACGGCGGTGCTGGTACCGACCCTGTGGATCGCCGCTCGGCGGGCACGCGTACCCGGGTCGCGGTCGCCCCGGATCATCGGGCCGATCTGCGGGTTCTTCGCCGTGTGCGGCGGTGGTTGGGTGCTGACGCTACCGATCAACGACGGCAGCGACCCGAAGCGTCTCGGCATCGTGCACGACGCCCGGGTGCCGAGCTGGGTCAGCGTGTCCGATGTCGTGGCGCCGTACGCGGTCCTCATCGGTGCCACGGGCGCGGTGCTGCTGGTCCTCTGGGCGTTCACCACCTGGGTGAGAACAGGTACGCGCGCCCGTGACGTTGGTGGTCGTACAGGTCTTACGCGTCCCACTGGTTCCGCATCCACCGGGATCACCGCGTCCGACGCTGCCGACCGGGATGCGTGATAGGTTGCCGCCTATGCGCTCGAAGTCACTCGAAAGCGCCGCAACCGAGCATGTCAGCCGCGTGGCGGACTACTACGACGCCAACACCCGGCGCTTCCTGCGCTTCGGCGAAAGTTCGAGCAACGATGCCATCCACCGGGGCCTGTGGATGCCGGGGGTCACGGACACCGCCGAGGCCGCGAACGCGGTGAACCGCCTGGTGGTCGAGCGTCTGAGCGGCCACGTACCGGCCGGCGAGGGACGAGTGCTTGATCTTGGCTGCGGCGTGGGCGCGACGGTGGTCAAACTGGCCCGGGCGATGGACGCCCAGGTCACCGGCGTGACGATCAGCCAGGTGCAGGCCGAGATCGCCGAGAGGCGGTTCTCGGCCGAGGGGCTGACCGAACGCTGCCGCGTTATCCGCGAGGACTTCGCCCAGCTCCCCGCCGAGCCGCAGTACCACGCCATGGTCGCCATCGAGGCTGTGATCCACTCGCCGTCGTTGGCGGAACTGGTCCCATCCCTGGCCGCACGCCTGGTGCCGGGCGGTCGCCTGGTCCTGTGCGACGACTGGATGACCGACAAGGATCGAGGGCTTCCGGCCCGCGAGCGCTGCCTGGACCAGTTCCGCGCCGGCTGGCGCGTCGGCGGCCTGCATACCGTGGCGGAGTTGGCCGCCATCGGCGAGTCCGCCGGCCTGCGCCTGCGCGAAAACCTGGATCTCACCAGCTACCTGCACCTCGGACGCCCACGGGACCGGGTGATCAACGTGCTCGTGGGCGCTGCGGGCGTGCTGCCTCCAGTGCGCGACCGGCTGGTCGAGAAGCCCTTCTGGGCCAACATGATCGGCGGCTCGGCACTGCAGGCGGGGCTGGCGCGGCGCTGGCTCGAATACCGCCTGCTGGTGCTCGAACGGGTCTGACCGCCGTCGGGACACAGGAGGGGCGCCGGAGGTGTCCGGCACGTACCATCCCCGCTGTGAAGTACGCGGTGGCACCGTCCCGATGGTTGGTCAGGCTGAGGTCGGGGGTCCAACTGGAGGTGTGGGCGAACGGCTACAGCGTGGACGAGGGCCACTACGTCTTCGGCACGGTCTTCGACGGCGTGCCGGAGGAGTTGGCCGGAGCACCGCTCGCCGCCTGGCCGCCGCTGCAGGCTGGCAGCTTCCAGATCCTCGTCGCGAGGATCCCCGAAGACGAGGTCGCCGATGTCGAATCCGGTGTCGATGCGGAAACCTCCGTCCCCGGCTCCGATTGACGATCCCCACCCGGGTCCGGCGGCGGGCGGCGGATCGAGGTCCAGCCTCGGGCCAGCAGGCGTCACTACGCCGGTGGGCTGCCGCAATCACGACGGCGTGAGTCATGCGGACGACCGCAACCAGGTTCGGTCTCCCGGATCGTGCTGCTCGGGAACCGCGCACAGGCAATCGGGGTCTTGACCAGGTCAGGGCGGGGCACAGCAGGCGAGTACTACTCGGCCGACTTCGCCCGGGCCTGCGACCGCTGGAAGGTACGCCAGTCGATGGGCCGGGTCGGGTCGTGCTTCGACAACGCCGTCGCCGAGGCCACCTTCTCCACCATCAAGGTCGAGTACGTGCACCGCCGTCACTTCCGCACCCGTACCGAGGCCCGTCTGGAGATCGCCACCTGGATCACCGACTTCTACAACCGGCGCCGCCGGCACTCCGTCTGCGACTGGCGCTCACCCATCGACTACGAACGATCAGAGACCCGCGCCCTGGAGGCCCAGGCCGCATAAACGGAGCCCTCCACGATTCCAGGGGATTGACACGTCAGGCCGGAAACACCCTTAGATCCACACACCCAATCCCAAGGCCCCGGCCGCCGGCGCCGCAGTCCTTGGCACCTATCGGGGGAAGGGGGCAGCCTGGCGGTCAATCAATCGCAGCTGTAGGCGATGAGCCGCCTTCGAGCCCGGTGAACCAGCCGAGCATGTCTTGAGGGCTCACGTCGTAGCCGGTGGCTCGTTCCCCGCTCCAGTTGACGCCGATCAGGACTCCCTGCTCCGCTAACCAGGGCACAAAATCGCCCAGCCACTGATCGAACGGCATGGAGACGATCTCGAGCCCGTTGTAAGCGGGCACCTGTTCGACTACACGTTGCGCTCGTGACCGCAGCGACCAGAAGGGCATCGCCCGGCTCCCATCGGGTTTGTGGGGCGCGATGTAGGAGCCGTCATCCTCTAGTATCCTGTCTCAGTTTTGGCTTGCCGCTTGCTGGAGAGCGACTCGTCCACGTCGGACCTTGGCCAGGATTGATTCGGCGGTGGCGGTCCAGACGAATGGTTTCGGGTCGTCGTTGTGCACGCGTAGGTAGT